>JAAUTD010000060.1 GCA_012031845.1 Synechococcaceae cyanobacterium SM1_2_3 | reverse complement strand
CGATCTGCAACTGTTCGCCAATCTGCGCCCGGCGTTTGCTTTACCCACAACTGGCCGACGCTTCGGCGCTGAAACCGGAACTGGTCGCCGGGCTGGATTTGCTGATCGTGCGCGAACTGAACGGCGACATTTATTTCGGCCAGCCTCGCGGCATCCGCACCTTGGAAAATGGCGAGCGTGAAGGCTTCAACACCATGCTGTACCGCGAATCCGAAATTGAACGGATAGCGCGGGTCGGCTTTGAGTCCGCCCGCAAGCGCCATCGCAAGCTCTGTTCAGTAGATAAGGCTAACGTGCTGGAAGCCTCGGAACTGTGGCGGGAAGTGGTGGAACGGGTGGCGCGGGATTATCCCGACGTGGCTCTCTCGCACTTGTATGTGGATAACGCCGCGATGCAACTGGTGCGCGCTCCCAAGCAGTTTGACGTGATCGTGACAGGGAATCTTTTCGGCGACATTCTCTCCGACTGCGCCGCGATGCTGACCGGATCTATCGGCATGTTGCCGTCGGCGTCGCTGGACGCCAGCGGCAAGGGGCTGTACGAACCGATTCACGGCTCCGCGCCGGATATTGCGGGTAAAGGCGTCGCGAATCCGCTGGCGACGATTTTGTCGGCGGCGATGCTGCTGCGTTACACCTTGAATCAGCCGGAACTGGCCAGCGCATCGAACAGGCGGTCGGGCGGGTGCTGGATCAGGGCTTGCGCACCCTGGACATTATGGCGGCGGGAATGACCCCGGTAGGCACACAGGCGATGGGCGATGCAGTGATCGCGGCGCTGGTGGACTGATTGAGACGGATAGACACCCGGTGATCCCCTGGCATCGCTTACTCGGCTTGGCGTTGATGGACTATTTCCACGGCACTGGCTGGCGGGTGGACGTGGAAAAGGATTTGGCCTTGCAGCGGCAACTGTTGGATGTACTCATCATCGAAACCGGAACCGACGAAACCGTATTGCCGCTGGCGGAGCCGCCTACCCGTTTCCACCGGGTAGGTTGACATCCCATTTAAGCTGTAGCTATCCCGCTCAGGCGCAGCAGCGGTTCTATTTGCGGCTCCCGGCCCCGGAATTCAATAAAGCTGGTCAGCGCCGGGCGCGAACCACCCACTTGCAGGATGCTTTCCCGGAATCGTTTGCCAGTCGCGGCGTCAAAAATTCCGTTTTCCTCAAAGGCGCTGAAGGCGTCGGCGGATAACACTTCCGCCCATTTGTAGCTGTAATAACCCGCCGCATAACCGCCAGCGAAAATATGAGTAAAGGCGTTGGCAAAACGGTTGTAAACCGGCGGAATTAATACCGCGACCTGCTGGCGCACTTCATTCAATAATTCCTGCACTTGCCCACTCTTTGCCGGATCGTATTCATGGTGCAGCCGGAAATCGAACAGCGCAAATTCCAATTGCCGCACCATGATGATTCCCGCCTGAAAATGCCGCGCTTCCTGCATTCGTTGATACAGAGTTTCCGGCAATGCTTCGCCGGTCTGGTAATGCCCGGCCAGCAAATCCAGCGCCTCCCGCGACCAGCACCAGTTCTCCATAAACTGACTCGGCAATTCCACGGCATCCCATTCCACGCCATGAATCCCCGCCACCGGCAAATAATTCACTGTGGTCAGTAAATGATGCAGACCGTGACCGAATTCATGGAACATCGTCAGCACTTCGTTATGCGTCAACAGCGCGGGATCATCGCCTACCGGTGGAGTGAAATTGCACACCAGATAAGCGGCTGGCAAGCGAATAGCGCCATTCACTTTTCGCCGCGCCAGACAACCATCCATCCAGGCGCCACCGCGTTTATGCGGTCTAGCGTATAAATCCAGATAGAACCGCCCGCGCTGATTGCCGGAAGCATCCAGAACTTCATAAACCTGCACATCAGGATGCCAGGTTTCAACTGCATTGAGCGGGAGAATAGCAATGCCGAATAATTTTTCTACAACCGAGAATAATCCTGGCAGAACGCGGGTAATTGGGAAATAGGGCCGTAATTCTTCCTGCGAGAGTTGATAGCGATGCTGGCGCAGTTTTTCCGAGTAATAGCCGATGTCCCAGGCTTGCAGATCGTCCATGTCAAACTGATCGTGGGCGAATTGGCGCAATTCGGCTAATTCCTGTTGCGCTTGAGGCCGGGCGCGGCGGGCGAGATCGTTCAGAAACTCCAATACTTTATGTGGCGAATCAGCCATCTTGGTCGCCAGCGAGTATTCGGCGTAATTGGCAAAGCCCAGCAATTGCGCTAATTCATGCCGCAACGCCAGAATCTGCGCCATGACCGGCCCATTATCCCATTGCCCGGCATTTGGGCCTTGCTCCGAAGCGCGAGTGCAATAGGCGTCATAGAGTTCCTGACGCAATCCGCGATCATCAGCGTAATTCATCACCGGCAAATAGGACGGCAGTTCCAGCGTGAATAACCAGCCGTCCTGTCCCCGTTGCTGCGCGGTTTGCCGGGCCAAAGCTCGCGCTGATTCCGGCAATCCCGCTAATAAGGCTTCGTCGGCAACCGCTTTAGTCCACGCCTGAGTTGCATCCAGCACGTTTTCCGAGAATTTGGCGTTCAGTTGCGACAATTCCTGCATGATCGCCTGATAACGGGCCTGCTGTTCCGGCGGCAAGGCAATCCCGGACAAGCGGAAATCGCGCAGCGCGTTATCAATCACCTTGCGTTGCGCCGCATCAAGTTCACGGTATTCCAGTCCATCGGCAATCTGCTGATAGGCCCGATATAACGCCTGATTTTGGCCGAGTTCGCTGTAATAGGCGCTGAGTTTGGGCAGGCAGGCGTTATAGGCGGCGCGTAATGCTTCTGAATCCTGCACCGAATGCAGATGACTCACCGGTGACCAGGTTTTGTTCAGCCGATCTTCCAATTCTTCCAGCGGGCGAAGCAGGTTATCCCAGGTATAAACGCTATTGGCCGTCAGCCGTTGCGCAATGGCGGCGCGGTTATCGGCCAATACCTGATCAAGCGCAGGTTCAACGTGTTCGGCCTGAATGGCGGCATAAGCGGGCAGGTCAGTGACCGTCAACAGCGGATTCATCATCGTGGGGTAATCCTCAATCATTGGGAAATGCGCAGGTCGGCAGTAGATTCAAGAATGATCAATCACAGCATCAGGAGTGCGCCGCCGGCGAGTAAAGCCAGTAGCAGACATCCGGCGCTGCGCCATTGGAAATAGCGAATCAGCCGGCTTTCTTCGCGGAAAGCGGCAATGATGAAAGGCCGGGCCGGATCACCGGTATTGGACATCAGATGCACATCGGGATGGGTCGCCTGCTCCAGTTGTTCGCGCTGGACGTGCAGATAGGCGGCGCGGCGCGCGGCCTCCCATTCATCGGGATCAATGCGGCCATTGCGGCGGCGGTCGAACAAGTCCATCCGCTGGGGATCGCGCTTCCAGCGTTCCAGCAGTTCCGCAACCTCCCGTTTGGTGTCGGGCGCTTCGCGCAGCCCGCCCACCGTGCGAAATTTGCCAATCACATGCAATTCTTCGCCGGGCATAATACGTTGTTCGGTATAGCGATAAGTCGCACCGATGCCAAACGCCGCATAAATGCGGGCGCCGCCCCGGTCGCCATGCCAGACATCACGCCGGGTTTTGATACATTCCGCGCCTTCGGGATCAATGACGCATTGCGCCGCGCCATCGGCCAGCGCAAACAGATGGTCGCTGACGCCGGAATCCACCGGCCACCAGCGCCCACCCTCGGTGCGTTCCTCAACCCGATAGCGATACCAGACGCAGGGCAGATCGCTGAGCGGGGCCAGAATCGGCTCTCCCGGCAACAGGACGGCGCGGCCATATAGTTCGACATAACCCTGTGGCGCGGAGCGAATGCGGGCGATAGGGGTATCGGCCAGACACCAGGCGCGGCGCGCGTAATACAGTGCGCCATAAAGACTGACGGCTATCACAACCATCAGCGCGGCGGTTATCAGCCAGTGTGGCGCCGATGGATTCATCGCCGTGAAGTCATGGGAATGCGGGCGTTGGACAATAAGAAAGAAGCCAATTCCGGCGGCGGCCGAAAACAGCGCGCCTTTCAGCCGGGTGAGGGGCATGGAGAGTTTCCACAATGGGGATTACTGGAACAGGCGAGCGAGATCGACATCCTGCTTCTCTGGATCGCTGAATTCCAGCAAGCGGAATGGCCCAAAATTAAATGCGCCAGCCAATAGCACGTCCGGGAATTGCTCAATGCGGACATTGTTAAGATTAACGCTGTCGTTATAAAACTCGCGGCGGTCGGCAATCGCATTTTCCAGCCCGGTAATCCGGGTGGACAGATGACGAAAATGGTCGCTGGCGCGCAATTCCGGGTAGGCTTCGGCCACCGCAAACAATTGACCCAAACCGATTCGCAACTGATTCTCCGCAGCGCCCAGCGCCGGCACATCACGGCGCTGTTGCGCCTGGGCCACCGCTTGACGAGCGTGCATGACGGCTTCCAGCGTATCGCGCTCGTAGCGCATGTACTGTTTGCAGGTTTCGACCAGCTTGGGTAATTCGTCGTGGCGCTGCTTCAGCAGGATGTCTATGTTGGACCAGGCCATGCTGACGTTATGCTTGAGCTGGACCAGGCGGTTGTAGAGGATGATACCGTACAGAATCAATAGCGCCAGGGCGGCAAGGACACTAATGCCAAAGGGTGTCATGGTGATTCATCCGTGTTGGCTGGGGGCGCAAAAAGTATAACGCAGCGAGGTCGGAAACTGATGAATGCCATGATGCTGTTTGGATTCAAGGGGATGCTGATTGGATTCGCTATTGCCGCGCCAGTGGGGCCGATTGGCCTGCTGTGCATTCAGCGGACTTTGATTCGCGGGCCTTGGTCCGGGCTGTGGTCCGGGTTGGGCGCGGCCAGCGCCGATGCGGTGTACGGCTGCATTGCCGGTTTCGGGCTGGCGTCGCTGGCTTCGCTGCTGCTGGCGTGGCAGACCGAATTACGCCTGGGCGGCGGGCTGTTTCTGCTCTATCTGGCCTGGCAGACCTGGCGATCTGAACCGGCGACCGAACAAGCGCAGGTTCATCCCACTCGCGCTGGGTTGCTGGGCGATTATCTTTCTACATTGGCGCTGACTTTGACTAATCCGGTGACCATTCTCGCGTTTCTGGGCATTTTCGCCGGATTGGGTCTAGTGGCCGAAGGAAAAGATTTTGCAGCGGCCAGCGTATTGGTTTTAGGGGTATTCGCCGGATCGTTATTGTGGTGGCTGCTATTAGCCAGCGGCGTGGGTTTGCTGCGCGGGCGAATGACTCCAACGATATTGCAGGGCGTCAATCGGGGATCGGCATTGCTGATCGCGGGCTTTGGCGTTTGGGCGCTGGCAGCAGCGTTAATTTAATACGCCAAAAACTGATTTGACTATTGCTGCTCATTGCCCACTTCAGCCAGCGCGTCAAAGCGGCGGGGTTGAAAGTCGGCGGGGACTTGCAGATCAAAGAGGTCGTCATGAATCCGCGCCAGGTAGAGTCCTTGCGCCAATACGGACGGAATGATAGCCGGGGGAATATCAACAGCCGCGAGAATGCCGTACAGCGCCTTGTTGCGATGTTCGGGAAACCAGAAAGAGAAGCGGCGCAGAATCGCTAATAGCTGTTCGATGTGTTCCTCCCGCAGATGGCTTTTCACTTCCACCACATAAGCGGCGTTAATGTCGCCATTGGCATAGGCCAGCACATCAATTTCCAGATGCTGGCCGCTCTTGGCAACACGCACACTGGGACTGACGATCTCCACGCCGAACCGCTGCTGAAGAATCTTCTGCATCGAAGGTAATGCCAGCCCTTCAGTAAAACTGCCGAATTTATTACCCAACCCGCCGATTTGCTTGCCCAATTCTCGCAGTTGGCGGTCGGTTTCGCGGAACCGTTCGGCGTTATCCTGAAACTTGCGGTCGGTTTCGCGGAACCGTTCGGCGTTGTCCTGAAATTTGCGATCCGTTTCCTGAAACTTGCGATCCGTTCCTGAAACTTGCGATCCGTTTCGCGGAACTGTTCCGCAGTTTCCTGAAACTTGCGATCCGTTTCGCGGAACAAGGCCCAGATGTCATCCAGAGTGGTCGTCGAATGGGTATTCATACGGCAGATTTCCTTGAGCGTGGCGTGAAAGAAAAAGCAAGCAATGGCGCAGTAACCATCATGAAGTCGCATCCAACTGGCGAATAGACCTTGCCTCTCGCTGATAAAGTTCATTCAGCGTTACCGAACGACCGGGACCGGTCACAATCCGGCAATGCTCGCGCCGCAGTTCACGGGGTGTCGCCGCGCCACAGGCATGAGCGATAGTCTCCACTTCGCGCCGCATATTCTCGACGTAATGCCGCACCCGTTCGGCCTTGTCCGCCGGGTCCAGCCCGCGTTGCAGCCGGGGATTGTGGGTGGTGATTCCAGCCGGACAGGTGTTCTTGTCGCACTGCATGGACTGAATGCAGCCCAGCGCGAACAGAAAACCCCGCGCCGAATTGACAAAATCCGCGCCCACGCATAGCGCCCAGGCTACATCGCCGGGATTGATCAGCTTGCCGGACGCGATGACCCGAACCCGCTGGCGCAAACCATATTCAGTCAGTTTATCCACCACTCGCGGTAGACTTTCCTGCAACGGCAGGCCAACGTAATCCAGCAGACTCATCGGAGCCGCGCCAGTGCCGCCGTCGGCGCTGTCCACCGTGATGAAATCCGGGGCGCTGGCCAAATCCCGGCGGATGATTTCCCGGCACAGATCATCCAGCCAGCCCGGATCGCCGATAACCAGCTTGAACCCGGCCGGTTTACCCGTGATGGTTCTGATGCGGTCAACAAAATCCAGCAACGCCGCCACATCGGCGATTTCGGGATGCCGGTTCGGACTGCGCGAATCCTGACCCGCCGGAATGCCGCGAATCGCAGCGATTTCCGGCGTGACCTTGGCGGCGGGCAGAATGCCGCCCTTGCCCGGTTTCGCGCCTTGACTGAGCTTGATTTCAAACATCCGCACCTGGGAATGAGCGGCGATTTCGCGCAAACGGGTTTCATCCAAATGCCCCTGTTCATCGCAGACCCCATACTTGGCCGTGCCGATTTGAAACACCAGATCGGCCCCGCCTTCCAGATGATAGGGCGATAAACCGCCTTCGCCGGTATTCAGCCAGCAACCCGCCAGCCGCGCTCCGTTTGATAACGCCAGCACCGCCGGTTTGGAAATCGCGCCGTAGCTCATCGCCGAGATATTAAAAAAGCTGCCCGCCCGATACGGATGGGCGCACTCCGGACCGATCACCAATGGCGTCAGGGTTTCGGCGACGGTTTCCAATGCCGGAAAAGTGGCATTGGCGAACAAAATCGTTCCCGCTGACCGCAGATCGCGAGTAGAGCCAAAGGGCTGGGTGTTATCGAGATTCTTGGCCGCCCGATAAACCCAGGATCGTTGCGCCCGATTAAACGGCATCTCCTCCCGATCCATTGCGTAGAAATACTGGCGGAAAAACACGCCAAGATGCTCCATGCGATAGCGCAATCGCCCGATGACCGGGAAATTGCGGCGAATGGCGTGTTGGGTCTGGTTAATGTCAATCAGGTAGAGAATGGCGATCAGTAGAAAACCCACGCCGACGGCAAAGACAAACAGCGCCGCCATAACCGCCAGAAAAGTAGTCACGAAACCGGGTAAATCAAGCGCGATCATGGCAAGCCTCCTGTCAGGAAAACAGCCGCGTTGATCGCTATTCTACTGCGTTAATTACGGGGTTACGGGGCCAGGATGGATAAAAAAGGCGGCCCGAAGGCCGCCTTTTAATTAACTGCAATACCGCAAAAAAACTAACCGAGGTCTTTAATGCCCTGAATCAGAGCGTTCACGACCTTCTGCGCATCGCCATAGACCATGCGGGTGTTATCAGCAAAGAACAGCGCATTCTCGATGCCGGCGAAGCCGACGCCCTTGCCGCGCTTGATCACCTGTACGTTTTTGGCGTAATCCACGTTCAGGATCGGCATCCCGTAGATCGGGCTGGACTTGTCATTGCGCGCCGCCGGATTGACCACATCGTTAGCGCCGATCACCAGCGCCACGTCCGCTGTCGCGAACTCTTCGTTGATCTCGTCAATATCCTCGATGTAGTCATAAGGCACGCCCGCTTCGGCCAGCAACACATTCATATGTCCAGGCATCCGGCCTGCGACCGGGTGAATGGCGAACTTGACGGTCGCGCCCCGCTCGATCAGCAGCTTGCACATTTCCCAAATCTTGTGCTGAGCCTGAGCCACCGCCATGCCGTAGCCCGGAACGATGATGACCTTGGAGGCGTAAGCCATCTGAATCGCAGCATCCGGCGGATCCATCGGCTTGAGGCTGCCGGTCACCGCCTGGGCTTCGCCGCTCGCCAGCGCCGCCCAATTGCTGAACAGCACATTCGACACCGAACGGTTCATGGCCTTGGCCATCATCAGCGTCAGCAAGGTGCCGGACGAACCGACAATGATGCCAGCGATGATCATGGCCGAGTTGCCTAGCACGAAGCCCTCCAGCGCCACCGCCAGACCGGTGAAGGCGTTGAACAGCGAGATCACCACCGGCATGTCGGCTCCGCCGATGGGCAGCGCCATCATCGCGCCAAAGGCCAGCGCCAGCAGGAAGAACACCAGGATCAGGGCGCCATTCGAACTATGGGTCAGCGCAATAATCAGGCCCAGCACCACAGAGGCCCCGAAAATCACCGCATTGACTTTCTGCTGTCCGGTGAAACGGAACTTGGCGTCGTCCTTGAAGAACTTGAGTTCCTGCAGCTTGCCGAAAGCGACCACCGAACCGGAAAACGCCACCGCGCCGATCAGTGCGCCAGCCACCGCCATCAGCAGGGTGCTGACCGGCAGCGGATGCGCGCTATGATCCTTGAGCAGTTCCACGGCGGCAATCGCCGCCGCTGCGCCACCGCCCATGCCGTTGTAGATCGCGATCATCTGCGGCATGGCGGTCATCTGCACCTGTTTGGCGCCCCACCAGGCCACCCCGCCGCCGATAGCAATCGCCAGCACCATCAGCACATAGTTGCCAGGACCGGCCTGAATTTGCGGATGGATGAAGCTGATTGCGGTCGCCAGCACCATGCCATAGCCGGCCCAGACGATGCCGCTGCGGGCGGTGGTCGGGTGCGACATGCGCTTGAGGCCGAGGATAAACAGAACGGCCGTCAGGAAATAAATCGTTTCAATCACATAGCCCATGACTTACTTCTCCTGGCCCTTGCTGCTCTTGAACATTTCCAGCATCCGTTCGGTGACAAAATAGCCGCCGACCGCATTGCCCGCGCCCAGCAGCACCCCGAGAAAGCCAATCGCCTGCTCCAGAGGCGTAGTGGCCTGGCCCAGCGCCACCATCGCGCCGACCAGCACGATACCGTGAACGAAGTTGGTGCCGGACATCAGTGGGGTGTGCAGGATCACCGGCACCCGGCTGATGATTTCGTAGCCGAGAATGCCGGCCAGCATCAGGATGTAAATCGGGGAGAAGAACACCACAACTTGCTGCATGACTTCCATAACGCTTCTCCTGGCGGTTATTGTTCGAGCAATTTGCGGGTCGGCTCATGACAGATTTTGCCGTCACGGGTCAACGCGCTCTTGGCGATCACTTCGTCATCCCAGTCCAGATTCAGGGCGCTGTCCTTGAACATGGGCGACAGGAAGTTAAACAGGTTCTTGGCGTACATCTCGCTGGCCGGAACCGGGAAACTGCTGGGGATGTTAATCGGCCCCGCGATGACGACGCCGTTATGCTCGTAGGTTTCACCCGGACGAGTCAGCTCGCAGTTGCCGCCGGATTCCGCCGCCAGATCCACGATGACCGCGCCGCGCTTCATGGCTTCAACCATCGCGACTGTAATAATTTTCGGTGCGTCCCGGCCTGGAATGGCGGCGGTGGTGATGACGGCATTGGCCGCCGCAATATGCTTGGCCAGAACATCAGCCTGCTTTTGCTTCTCTTCGGCGGTCAACTCGCGGGCGTAACCGCCCTCGCCGGCCGCACTGACGCCGGTGTCAATCATCTTGGCGCCGAGCGATTCAATTTCCTGCCGCGCCGCCGGGCGGATGTCATAGGCTTCCACCATCGCGCCCAGGCGGCGACAGGTCGCAATCGCCTGTAACCCGGCGACGCCCGCGCCGACGATGACCGCCTTGGACGGACGAATTGTGCCCGCCGCAGTGGTCAGCATCGGGAAGAAGCCGCTGGCCAGATTCGCCGCCAAGAGCGCGACTTTATAACCGGCGACCGCCGCCTGTGAGGACAGCACATCCATGGACTGGGCGCGGGAAATACGCGGAATCAGTTCCATCGCGAAGCTGGTGATGTTCTTCGCCAGCAGGCGCTTGACCAGTTCCGGATTGCGATGCGGCTGCAAAATGCCGAGCAGGATGGTCCCGTCCTTAAGCAACTCCACCTCTTCCAGCGTGGGCGGTTGCACCTTGAGCACGACATCGGCTTCGGCGTACAGCGCCGCAGCGCCCTCCACCAGCCGACTGCTCTTGGCGTAGCTGTCATCGGCGAAAAAGGCGCTGAGACCTGCGCCCTTCTCGATCAGGATTTCCGCGCCGAGCTTGGCAAAACGCTCGGCCATCGTCGGGTCTAGCGCAACCCGCCGTTCTCCCGAAACGAGTTCTTTCGGGACGGCCATACGAACAGGCATGATGTTGTTCTCCTGGGAGTGGTTCTCACCGGGCGCCCGCTCACCCGGAAACTGGCACTAAAAAGGCTTTCGCGAAGCCTTCGGGGTGCTGCTGAGTGTTGCTAGGCATCGGCGCCAACAGCGGGAGAAGCGCGATACTGTTTTGGTTTCAATCCGCGCTCGCCGACAAAGGCGAGCGCAAGCCTTTAGAATATAGCCTAGACTTTGCGCATCACAAAGATAAGGGGATGAAATACCCACGATACCGCTCGGATTCCTGCACGCCACCCTTGGTTTTTTTGGGTTTTTTACGTCCTGTCGGGTGTCAATAGGGGGTCATATCAGCATGAGACCATGCGGTGCGTCTTTTGGAAAAGGGTCACAGGTGACACATGTACGGACTGGAGTACGGACTCGATCAACAGGTTCTGCACACGGATGTCACAGGAATGCCACTCGAATGGATCAATTACCAACAGGCAGTCAGGCTGTATTACACCGGGCAGGTGGCCTATACCTGTGGGATGTTGTTGTACACGGTGTATGGCGGCGTCAATGCCCGCAGCGGCCAGCGCAGCATGATCTCCGTCAATTCCATTATCGCCACCCAGGGCGGCGCTTACGCCCAGATGCGCGCCCGCCGCGATTACGTGCCGCCCCTGTCCAATAACGCCCTGTTCCGGCGTGATTGCAACACCTGTCTGTATTGTGGGGAAACCTTTTCCGTGCGGGATTTGTCCCGCGATCACGTCAAGCCGATTGTGCAGGGTGGGCGCGACCGCTGGAATAACGTAGTCACCGCCTGCAAGCCCTGCAATCACTCCAAGGGCGGCCGAACCCCGGAGCAGGCCGGAATGCAATTGCTGGCGATTCCATTTACCCCTAATCACGCTGAGTATGTCTATTTACAGGGTCGCCGGGTGCTGGCGGATCAGATGGATTTCCTGCGCGCCCACTTCCCTCGTTCCAGTCCGCTGCATCATCGTCTCGATAAACTAAGCTGAACGGGACGATCTCGGAACGCGAGCGAAGAATGATGAGTAACGGTCAGGGATTTCTGCAAGAGATGTTCGACGGCATCGTTGGCTTTGCCCAGCATCATCTGGCGGAACACCACTTGAACCAGCAACGGCTGGCGCTGATGCGCGAGGCCATTGAGCAGGTGGTGGACGCCAGCGAACCCCGGATTCGGCTGGTCGGCAACTACGCGGAAAAGCTGCTGGATGCGGTCGAAACAGCGTCGCGCCATAGTGAGAATCTGTTGCGGCGGTTGCCGCCTGCGTTGACGCTCAGTGGGCGCAACTGGTCGGTCGATCCCCGCGTCAACGCTTTTTCGCGACGGTCGCTGATTTGCGCTCGGTCTTGAGCCTTGATCCACAGATTCGAGCCTTTTTCAACCACGGCAACCCGCCCGAATGTTTTGCCTTTATGCTGATGGTCAAGCGGGAAACTGCGACTTTCGGAATGGCGTTGCAGGGTGATCTGCTGGTGCGGGAAGTCCCGCAAACCCTGGTCAGCTTCTCCCGTCACCAACTGCATTTTCCGGCGACCAGCGAAACTGCGCTGCGCAAGGAATTGCAGCAGCGAACCCTGATTTTTCTGGCGACCCGGGCGCTGGAGCGCATTCATGAACTGCGCACCCGGCGCAGCGAACTGGAAGAACAGCGGCGGCAATGGCAGGCGCAATTGCGCACACTGCGCGGCCATGCGCACGGTTTGCGACCACTGTTAGCCAGCGGCGACGATCCCATCCAGCGGCAGGCGACGCTGGAGCAACAACTGATGCAAGCCGAACAGGATTTAGTGGCGACCCGCAAGCAGTTGGGCACTTTGGATGACTATCTGGAGCAGGTGCGCCTGGTGCTGAGTCAGCCGGAACAGTTTCTGCAAATTCAGCCGTTGTCATTGCGGCTCAACCGGCTTGGCGTCAAGCTCGATCCCGCTTCGCCAGAACCAGGCGAGACGCTCAGGCTGTTTGAGCTGACTTCGCTGGATATGCAGCGGATTGGCGTATTGGTGCGCTTCAGCCGCGATGAGCTGTTGCCGCCAGAGCCGGAGTCGGCTTTTTAGAGCGATGAATTTCAGGCTAAAATCCTTGCGGACAGAACTCCCGTCCCAACAGGACATGACGAGGCGATCAGATGATGAAGCGAGTAGGTTTGGTGGGTTGGCGCGGGATGGTGGGTTCGGTGCTGATGGATCGGATGCGAGCGGAACAGGATTTTGCGCTGATCGAGCCGGTATTTTTCTCCACGTCCAGCATAGGCGGTCAAGGCCCGGACATCGGCCAGGCGTCGCCGCTCAAAGACGCCCGATCCATTGCCGATTTGAAAACCTTGGATGTGATTATTACCTGCCAGGGCGGCGACTACAGCACCGAAATTTACCCGCAATTACGCGCCGCCGGCTGGAAAGGCTACTGGATTGACGCCGCCTCAACCCTGCGGATGAAAGAAGATGCCGTGATCATTCTCGATCCGGTGAATCGCACGGTGATTGACGCCGCGCTGGCGCGGGGCGTCAAGGACTACATCGGGGGCAACTGCACCGTCAGTCTGATGTTGATGGGTCTGGGCGGACTGTTTGCGCATGGGCTGGTGGAATGGCTGAGCGCCATGACCTATCAGGCGGCGTCCGGCGCGGGCGCGCAGAACATGCGCGAGCTGATTCAGCAGATGGGCGCGATTCATGGCGCAGTCGCCGACAAGCTGGCTGATCCGGCTTCGGCGATTCTGGACATTGACCGGATCGTGGCGGAAACCCTCCGTTCCAGCGATTTGCCAACCCAGCATTTCGGCGCGCCGCTGGCTGGCAGCCTGATCCCGTGGATTGACAAGCAACTGGATAACGGGCAAAGCCGCGAAGAATGGAAAGGTCAGGCTGAAACCAACAAGATTCTGGGTCGCGCCGACGATCCGGTTCCGATTGATGGCTTGTGCGTGCGGGTGGGCGCGATGCGCTGCCACAGTCAGGCGTTGACCATCAAGCTGACGCGCGCCGCGCCGCTGGACGATCTGGTTGAAATCATCGCTTCGGCTAACGCCTGGGTGAAGGTGGTTCCCAACGAGCGCGAAAGCTCCATTCGTGAACTGACCCCGGCTGCGGTGACGGGAACCTTGACCGTGCCGGTGGGGCGGTTGCGCAAGCTGAATCTGGGGCCGGACTATCTGGCCGCCTTTACCTGCGGCGATCAGTTGTTGTGGGGCGCGGCGGAACCGTTGCGGCGGATGTTGCGCATTTTGCTGGAGCGCTGAGTGGTCAGGACGTTGGCTGACGGCGGTGTGGAACGGGCATCCGGCCTGTTGCGGCGTTCCACAGCGAAAGTCCGGGTTGCAGGTTGTATCCAAATCGCAGAAATCGCGATTAAGTAGTATCTTTAACGGGAAGCTTCAAGCCAGATCATGCCCGACCGGCGGCTTGAAGTGGGACAGTCGCCAGCCCGTCGCGGCCGGTGACAGCATCCAAGCCAATCCCGCCGGCCCTACGACCATCCGGCGGCGGAATGGAGACAGGTCATGCCGACCAGGATATTAATCCGACTCTTCCTTTTAGCCGGGCTGGCAGCGCCGCTGTACGCCTTTGCCTTGGGGGTCGGTCAGCTCGAAGTTCGCTCGTCACTGAATCAAACCTTTGAAGCCGAAATCCCTCTGATCACCAGCAACCCTGTCGAACTGATCGGTCTGGTCGCCCAGATCCCGCGTCAACAGGATTTTGACCAGGCCGGCGTCGAGCGGCTGGGGTTCCTATCGAAGTTGCGTTTTGCAGTACAGACGCCGCCTGGTGGTCCCAATGTCATCAAGGTCAGCTCGATTGATCCGGTCCGTGAGCCTAGCTTTAATCTGCTGATCGAGTTGGTATGGCCCCGGGGGCGGTTGATTCGCGAGTTTGCGGTTCAGCTCGATCCCGAACTTTATGCCAATCGCCGTCCGCCGTCATTGCCGCCACCGCCTGTAGTGGCGCTGCCGCCGGTTGCAGTCGCTCCGCCCGTCGTGACGCCGGCCGCAGCGCCGGTATTGCCGCCAGCGCCGCCAGTCAGTTTTGAAGGAGCCTCGTTCTACGGGCCGGTCAAGCCTGGCGAGACCTTGGCGGCCATCGTTAGAAAAGTCCCGTCGTCACCGACCCTCAGCGCGCCACAAATGATGGCGATTCTGGTGGCGGGCAATCCAGAAGCATTCGTCAACGGCAATCCCAATACGCTTCGCGCCAATGCCGTTCTGAAGGTGCCAACCCCGCAAGCTCTGGGGGCGCCGACAGCCGCTTCCGCGCCGGTGATTGCGGCTGTTTCAGTTCCAGCG
>JAAUTD010000416.1 GCA_012031845.1 Synechococcaceae cyanobacterium SM1_2_3 | reverse complement strand
TTATTTGTTATTTACCAATGAACGCCCTTCGACAGGCTCAGGGCGAACGGATGGAGCGAAAGTTCTGTAATGATCCCCACTGCGCATCGGTCACGGTTTCGAACGTTCACGCTTTCGGCTCCGGCGAATTCATCACTTTGGGCGGAGTGCGCATCCCGCACAGTCATGGCTTGATCGCCCATTCCGACGGCGATGTGCTGCTGCATGCGATCTGCGATGCGCTGCTGGGCGCGGCGGGACTGGGCGACATCGGCCAGCATTTTCCTGACAGCAGCGCCGAATTTAAAGGGATTGACAGCCGGATTCTGCTGCGGCGGGTCACGGCGCTGATCCAGGAACAAGGGCTGGCGGTCGGCAATGTGGACGCCACCATTGTCGCCCAGGCTCCGAAAATGGCTCCGCATATTCCCGCCATGCGCGTACAGATTGCCGCTGATCTGACCATTGAATTGAATCGAATCAACATCAAAGCCACCACCACTGAGTGGCTGGGCGCTATCGGGCGCGGCGAAGGCATCGCCGTTCATGCAGTGGCGCTGTTGACCACGCTTTAACCACCCGCGACGACTGATCACTTCATGCACTTTCAGCAACTCCAAACCGATGGCGCGGCCCGCCGTGGCCGCCTGACCTTTGCTCGCGGCACGGTGGAAACACCCGCTTTCATGCCGGTGGGCACATACGGCACGGTCAAGGCCATGACCCCGGAAGAATTGCGCATTGGTGGGGCCGAAATCATCCTTGGCAACACCTTTCATCTGATGCTGCGGCCCGGCGCGGCGATCATTGAAGCGCATGGCGATTTGCACGGTTTCATGCACTGGGATGGGCCAATTTTGACCGATTCCGGCGGTTTTCAGGTGTTCAGCCTGGCCGCCCTGCGCAAAATCACCGAAGCGGGCGTGAATTCAGTCGCCGATCAATGGCAGTCCGATCTTCCTGGGGCCGGAACAATCCATGTCGGTGCAACGAGCCTTGGGTGCCGACATCGTGATGATTTTCGACGAATGCACCCCGTATCCGGCCACTGAAACCGAAGCGCGAAAGTCAATGGAACTGTCGTTGCGCTGGGCGCGGCGCAGCAAAATCGCTCACGGCGAAGACAATCCAGCGGCGCTATTTGGCATTGTTCAAGGCGGCATGTATCCGCAGTTACGCCAGATTTCCGCTGAAGGCTTGCGCGAGATGGGCTTCGACGGCTACGCGATTGGCGGGCTGGCGGTCGGCGAACCGCTGGCCGAACGGTTGCACATGCTGGACTGCACTGCGCCGTTGTTGCCGGATGATGCGCCGCGCTATCTGATGGGTGTTGGCAAGCCGGAAGATATTGTGGAGTCAGTGCGGCGGGGCATGGATATGTTCGATTGCGTCCTGCCGAGCCGCAACGCCCGCAACGGCCACCTGTTCACCCGTCACGGCGATATTCGCATTCGCAACAGCCAATATCGCAACGACACCCGGCCACTGGACGAAAACTGCGGTTGCTATGCCTGCCAGCATTACAGCCGCGCATATCTGCGTCATCTCGATCAGTGCCGCGAAATCCTCGGCGCCCGGCTCAACACCATTCACAACCTGCACTATTACCAGGATTTGATGCGCGATCTGCGCGCCGCTATTGCGGAACAGCGGTTTGACGCATTCGCTGCCGGGTTCTATGAAAAACGCGGGCAACTTTCATCGCCTGTGTATAATGACGCGCTTTGAAAAAGCGGAATGACGCCGCGCCAGTTCTGATTTAGCGTGCGGCGCATACAGATTAAATCTGGAGGAATTTCCAATGGAAAGCATTCTGAATTTCCTGATTCAAGACGCTGCGGCGCAGGCCGCCAGCGGCGGCCCCAGCAGTGAAATGGGCCTGATGAATCTGCTGTTTCCCATCATTCTGATCGTGGCGTTCTACTTCCTGCTGATCCGGCCGCAAACCAAGCGCGCCAAGGAACACAAGCAGATGGTGGAGTCGGTCAAGAAGGGCGATGAAATTGTCACCGGCGGCGGCGTATTGGGCCGGATCACCGATGTGGGCGAAAATTTCCTGCAAGTGGAAATCGCCGACGGGGTGCAAATCAAGATTCAGAAACACGCTTTAGGATCGCTGATGCCCAAAGGCACCTACAAAGGCTCTCTCTAATTCAACGCCAGCGCGCCGCCTGGCGTCTGGCGGGAACCCCTGCGTCATGTCTAATCCGCACTCCCTGAATCAATACCCGCTTTGGAAATACACGCTGATCGGCCTGGTGCTGTTGTGGGGCCTGATCTTCGCGCTGCCTAACCTGTTTGGCGAAGACCCGGCGGTGCAAATCTCCGGAGCCAGAGCCAACATCGTCATTGACCCGGCGTTTCAGAACCGGGTCGCCGCCCTGCTTGATGCCGGAAAGCTGCCGAGCAAACGGCTGGAACTGCAAGACAACCGCCTGCTGATTCGCTTTGCTGACCCGGAAACCCAACTCAAGGCCGCTGACATCCTCAAGGATCAGTTGGGCCGCGACTATATCGTTGCGCTCAACTTGGCCTCGGCGGCGCCAGGGTTTTTCCGGGCGCTGGGTTTGAACCCGATGTATCTCGGTCTGGATTTGCGCGGCGGGGTGCATTTCCTGATGCAGGTGGACATGGACGCCACCATCAAGCAGATCGAGGATGGCTATGTAGACGAAATCCGCGCCCTGCTGCGGAGCGAAAAAGTGCTGTATGCCTCGGTAGGGCGAGTGGCGACTGGCGGCGTACAGGTGGAATTCAAGGATGCGGCCGAACGTGACAAGGCGGTGCGCGCATTAACCAAAAACTTGCCCAGTCTGCAACAGAGCGAACCGGGTGCGCTGAGTCTCAAATTGTCGCTGGGCGAAGCGGAGATCAAGGAAAAGCGCGATTTCGCCCTGCAACAGAACATCACCACCCTGCGTAATCGAGTGAATGAGCTGGGCGTCGCCGAACCGATCATCCAGCAGCAAGGCAGTGATCGGATTGTGGTGCAACTGCCCGGCGTCCAGGATACCGCCCGCGCCAAGGAAATTCTCGGCGCCACCGCCACGCT
>JAAUTD010000415.1 GCA_012031845.1 Synechococcaceae cyanobacterium SM1_2_3 | reverse complement strand
GCCCGGCGTCAACGCGCCAAACGCCGCAGAAGCCGCCGCCGCCGCTTCCTCATCGCGCTTGCGCTTCAAATCGGCCATCATCAAAGCCGCGCCTTGGTCCATGTAGGCATAAGGGCCGCGACCGCTGGAATACCCCGCCGCCATGGCGTTGAACATCGGGGCCGCCGTGATGATGCTCTGTTTCAGGTTTTGCCCGAAAGGAACCGCAGGTTTCGCGCCTTGGCCGCCGCCGATCAATCTTGGCATTATGCAATTCTCCCGTAGTCTACCAGCGCGAAGCCGTTGACGTAGCCCTTGATTGCGTGCGGCACTTCATCCGCCATGACGCCGATATGCCAGTTATCCGTGCCCTTATAGCGGTATCTATACAGCGGAATGCCGCCATTCGTCGCGCCGATCCGCTCTATATCCTCCTTCGCGCGCCGATCCGAAAGGCCCGCAAGGCCCGCCAGAATGCCGCCCAAGCCCGCCATGCCGCCGCTCATGCCAGCGCCCGCAAGCGTGCCATACATGCCCAAGCCGCCCATGACGGCAGGCCCAAGGCCGGTGCCCGGAACGGGGCTTGTCGTCGAGCCGCTGGAACCCATGCCGCCAAGGCCCATGATCGCTTGCAGGTAGGGCGAGAAGTTCGCCGCCGCCTGACCTTCGCCCTCGTAATACTTGCGCATTTCCGCGTCGATCTGCGCTTGCCGCATGGCGTCCTGTTGCGCGCCGACCTGACCCTGCATCTGCATCGGCAGATAAGCCGCCTGCTCCAGGCTGGGCATCATGCCCGCCGCCTGCATGATCCGGTTTTGCGCGTTCTCATACGCCCCGTATTCAAACGGTGCCAGCGCTTCCGTAGCCGCCCGTCCTACCCCATCCATGGCCGTGCTGCTGTTAGTCATGCCCGAACCCGAGAACATCGACGTAGCCGCTGGAATGGCGCTGCCAAGGATGTTGTCGCGCACGCCCTGCATTCCGGCGTATTGCCCGCCACCCATCATGCCGCGCATGGCAGACAAGGCGTCCTGAACGCCGGGCGCACCGCCCGCCGCGCGGTCAAGAATGCCCTGTTGCGCGCCCTGTGTCGCGGCACCGAAACCGGCAACCCTCTGGCCCTGGAATGGGTCCGGCGCAAACTGCCCGTTTTCAAACAGTTCCCGTGCCTCGCCCATCGCGCCGCGAAGGTATGGCTGCGCGACCCGCCAAGGCTCGGTCTTTTGCGAAACAGTCTGCTTTTTACCGCCCATAGTCCAACTCCCGAGCCAATTCTACATGGGTCTGCCTATATCCCTTGGTTTTTGCCCATTTCTGCCATCCGGGCCGCGCAATCATTATTACACGCTTTTTCCCCAGAAACATAGCCCACTCGGCAATGTGGGCCTCCAGATCGTCCTGCCAGTCTTCCCGGTCTTCACCGCTGCAACAGTTGATTTCAACATGCTCAGGATGCACCGAAGTCATGCACACAGCCTTGAAGTCGTCCGCAACGTAAATCTGCATCGTGCCGTCCATTGCGCATTCCAGCAATTCCACCGCCGTTGCGCGCTTCAAGCTGCGATCCGAGAAGTTCAGCAAGAACGGCGCTAGACGCCCGGAATAGGCTGGGATGTCTTCCGGCGCAATTCCCCAGATCATGCCTGCTCCCCCGCAATGTTCATTCCCCACCCATAGACGTTGATCATGTCATTGGCGCTGGCCGTGACCTGCAATGTGTAATCCGGCGGAATGAGTATCTTGCTGGCCCCGGTCAATTCAACCGTGGTATTCGCCGCAACAGACAGGGCGAAAACAAGCGCATTCGCAGCACTAGGCGATCCGGCGGGCGCGACAAGCGCGACGCTGACAGTCCGCGCCGATCCGTCCACATTGGCCGCCCATAGCCCTTCCATCTTGAAATAGGCGTCTGCGCGGGCCGTTACCAGCGTGGAATAGGTCGTTTGCGCCCGAACAAGCGGAACCTCTTGCCGCGTCTGTAGCGGGCGCTGGCTTTCGATTTCCTGCCGTTGACGCGGGGTCAGGGCACCTTGCCGGGCAGACGGAAAACGCTGGTCCATCATCGCCGCCCACTCCCCCGGAATGTCAGTTGCAGCGCTTGCGCACGCCGCCAGTCAGACCCGGCGGGCATCCGCGCCGCAAGGCGCATTTCCTTGCCGTCCGCACGCAACGGCACCGCGCCATTGACGCCCGGCACATTGTAACTTGAAGCCAACTCGGCGCGTTCGTTGTCCGCTGCAATCGCCGACACCTGCATATTCCAATCCGTCGCCTCAAGCACGGCTTGCGCCTCGCTCACGAAAGCGCGCTGTCCCGGCGACGGCTGGAATGCGCCCAATTCCCAATCCGCTTGCAACGCGCTTCCGTTGAACAGGGAAAACACCGCGTCCGCGCCGGATGCAACGAAAGCGCCCAGCACCCGATCACCGGCAAGCCAAATCTCGCTGTCCATGGATGGTGTCACGTCTTCCAACGTGGCAAACAGCGCATCAAGGTCTTCCAGCGACGTTGCGTCAATCCGCGCGCCGACCAGCCACTGCACCGGAACGCTTGCCGTCGAAAAGCGGTCCTGCTCCCATGAGTAGATCAGGAAGCGGTCATAGGTTGTCGATCCGACAGACCGGAAAGCCCAGATGATCGCGCGATTGGCCCAATCAACCGCCGCGTGCGTCCGCGCAATATCGGCGTTGTTCACTTCGGAAAAGAACCATTTGTTCACGCGCTGGCTGCCAATTGGCACGAATTCCGAACCGTTTGTCACATAGAACCCGTCCTGGCTCAGAAAGTACGTCTGCGCGCCGATGGTGGCGATGCTGAACGGCGCAACGCAACCCCGGTCTTCCGACACAATCGAAACGCGCCATACGGTCGGCGGCCCGACATACTGCACCAGAGAAATGCCGCGCCGCTGAAACACCATGGGATAGCGCCCGCCGACAAGGCCGGTGATATCGCCCATTTCCGGGTCAAGATCGGCAAAACCGGCTTGCGTCAATCGGCTCGCCGTCCAGCTTGCGCCGGGGTTGTTGAACGCCGACCATTGAATGCGGTTAGGCGCATTTTCGATATTGCCCA
>JAAUTD010000059.1 GCA_012031845.1 Synechococcaceae cyanobacterium SM1_2_3 | reverse complement strand
CGACAGTTGCAGGAAAACTGGGCCGATTCAGCCGCTCATCATCCGCTCCAACCGCGATATTCAGCGCCTCACCCTTGAAATCTTCGACCGCACTTTCACTATCACTCAGGTGTTGCGGCTGCTGGCGATTCTGGTGGCGGTCGTGGGTATTCTGAGCGCGCTGCTGGCGCTGCAACTGGAGCGGGCGCGGGAGTTTGCGGTATTGCGGGCCATCGGCATGACTCCCGGCGAAATCGGCGGGCTGGTGTCGTTGCAGACCGGATTCATGGGCGCGGCGGCGGGCTTGCTGGCCTTGCCCACCGGGATTTTGCTGGCGGCCGATGCTGATTTTCGTCATCAACCGCCGGGCTTTTGGCTGGAGCCTGCCGTTTCAGGTAGACCCGCTGCTGTTGCTGCAAACCCTGGCGTTGGCGATCATTGCGGCGCTGCTGGCGGGGCTGTATCCCACCTGGCGCATGGCTCGCGCTCGTCCGGCGGATGCGCTGCGTTACGACTGAAATTGTCTCAGGACTTTCGCTTCGGGTTCAAAAACCGTTCGGGGTGAGCCTGTCGAACCCCGTTTTTACCGATGAATGCCCTTCGACAGGCTCAGGGCGAACGGTTAGAGCGAAAGTCCTGTGTCTGAACCGCAGATCAACTTGATGACGCCGATGAAACCCCCTGCGCAATCCCAGGGCTGTTAAGTTCTGCCGATTCGATGGGTAGGGCGGATTAGCGTAGCGTAACCCGCCACAGCCGAAGTCGAGCAGATCGGTGGGTTACGGGCTGTCGCCCTAACCCACCCTACACAGAACTTAACCGCCCTGCCTGCGAAATCCTTTCATCGGTGTAATCAGCGGTTCAGACATCGTTTCCGTTCTACCCCGGAGCAAACCCGTCCATGTTCAATCTGTTGCGCAACTGGCATCGTCAGCGGTTGCTGAATCGCTCGCGCCTGACTGAACCCCAATGGCGGAAAACGGTCGCCCGGTTGCCGCTGTTGGCGGGATTAAATCCGGCGGAACTGGCGCGGTTGCGGGAACTGACAATGCAGTTTTTGGATGAGAAATCGCTGGAACCAGCGGGCGGTTTGAGTCTCACGGCGGAGATGGGGCCGATGATCGCCGCGCAAGCCAGTCTGCTGATTCTCAATCTGGGCTTCGATTATTACCGGGACTGGCGTTCGGTGATCCTGTACCCGGAAGGCTTCATGGCCCAACATGAATTTACCGATGAGATTGGCCTGGTTCATCGGGGTTATCGGCCGTTGATTGGCGAGGCATGGCAACGCGGCCCAATCATCCTGTCCTGGGCCGACATTGCGCAGAACCGCGACGAATTGGGCCTCAATGTGGTGATTCACGAAATGGCCCACAAGCTGGATATGCTGAGCGGGGCGGTCAATGGCCTGCCGCCGCTACATCGGGACATGGCGGTATCGGACTGGAGTCGTGCCTTTACCACCGCTTACGACCACTTGGGCCGGATGCTGGATCAGGGTCAGCCGACGGCGCTGGACCCTTACGCCGCCGACAGCCCGGCTGAATTCTTCGCCGTCAGCAGCGAAGCGTTTTTCGTCGCCCCGGCCCGGATCGCCGCCGCCTACCCGGAGGTTTACCGGCAACTGCGGGCGTTCTACCGGCAGGACCCGCTGGCCCGCCAAGCTAACGACCACCTTCCAGCCGCACTTGACCGTCCTGATCCCGCACTTGAAACCGGCTGAAGTTCGCCTCCGGCAATTTCAGCAGCAGGCAGGGATTGCTGATCATCTGTGCTTGCCGATAACCGGGAAGCGGTTCGCGCCATGCCACCTGCACCGTTAGCACCCCATCCTGGATCGCAACGGTGTTCCCGATCAGGCTCAGGCCATATCCGGCGCTGGGTCGTTGCCCCATTGCCAGCAATAACACCCCTTCACGGGGAAAATCCACCGGCGGCGGCGCGGGGGGATTCATTCGCAGACTCACCACCTGGCCGTAGTGGAAGCGCCAGTCCTCAGCATCGGCGATCCAGAACAGCGCAGGCTGTTCCAGACTGCCGCACTGCGGGTTGACGTACAGGTTTGCGCGGGCAAGACGTTATCACCCGCTGCGCTGCTGCTGGTTTGGGCGCAACCGCCCAGCAGGAACGCCGCCAGCAGCATCAAACCAGCGGCTTCACTGCCCGATCCCGATACGCTTACTTGCATTACGCGAGATTCCGGTTGGACGCGGATCTTCCTCACTCGCCGACTTGAAATCCGCCAGATTGACGGTAAAGCCGACCACAAAATCCAGCCCGGTCTGATCGCCATTCACCGTAACCGGGATCGGCGCATCCGTCGTGAGATAGGCGCCGCAGGATTCGCCGATATCACAAATAAACTGATCATTGTTGGAATCGGTGCCCGAGTAAATCTCATAGGTTCCGGCCGTGACATTCGGCAGGGCATAGGTATAGCTGCCGTCGGCTTGCCGCACCGCCGCCACATCCGCAACGGTCTCGCCGGTGTCGGGATCGATCAGCAGCACAAACTGTTGACCCATCGCGCCCGCGCTCAGATTGTTAGCCACCTGCATAATCACCTGCACCTGCACCGCATTGACGTTGGAGCCAAAGCGGATCGTCGCGCTGTACACCCCGTCCACTAATCCTTCACGCCGCACCGTCACGGTATAACTGCCCAGACCATTGGCGTTGACTTCCGTTGGCGTTACGCTGAGCCAGCCGCCAGAATCCTGAGTGGGCGCATTCACTGTCAGATTGCCGCCGCCGCCATTCAGTACGCTTAAGGTCTGGCTGCTCAGACTGACGCCAAAGTTAAGCGCCGCCGGATTGATCGCCAGAATCGGGGTGGGATTGACCGGATTGCCGCCGGTGTTGGCGGCTGCCGTGACGGCTTTGTAAGCGTTAATCAGACCAAAACCGAAGCGGGCATCCTTGCCCGGCGTCCCCAAATCTTCGGTCAGCGCCCCGCTGCTCAGCAGATTGGCGACATCGGCGGGCGTCAGACTGGGCGCTACGGATTTCATCAGCGCCACCACCCCCGCCATGTGCGGCGTCGCCATCGAAGTCCCCTGCCAGATCACATAGTCATTGACCAGAGCGCCGCCGCTGTCGGTCGCCACTGTGCTTAACACCCCGTCGGGCTTGCCATCGCCGTTGACATCCCGCGAGGTGCTGCCGCCGGGCGCGGCGACGCTGATCGTCGGGCCAAAGTTGGAGTACGGCGCCAGATTCTTGTTGATGTCCACCGTCGCTGACCCCGATGACCCCGCTATAGGACGTCGGGAAAAGTCGGGGTCGCGCTGGCGTCATTGCCTGCTGCGGCGACAATGACGACGCCAGCGGCGCGAACCTGGTCATAAACCGCCTGCGAAGCGGGCGAGGAACCGGGACCGCCGACACTGAGATTGATCACATCGGCGCGGCGCGGCGGCAGGGTCCCGGAATCATTGGACAGGCGGGCGGCGAAACGGGCCGCCTGTTCAATGTCGTAGTCGGTGCCGCCAAATTTGCCCAGCGCCCGCAACGGCATGATTTTGGCCCCAAACGCGACGCCGGCCACGCCGATGCTGTTGTTGGTCGCCGCCGCTACCGTGCCGCTGACATGAGTCCCGTGAAAGGAGCTGCTGCCATCGGGATTGGAGCGATCACCGGGATCGCTGGGATCGCGATCAATGCCGTCGCCGTCCAGGGCGTTCGACACGCTCCTGATAAAGTCGTAACCGTCCACCAGTTGTCCTTGCAAATCGGGATGACTCAGCACAATACCGGTGTCAATCACCGCCACAATGGCATTGACGCCGGTCGTCAAGTCCCAGGTTTGCGGCAGATTCAGTTGCGGGTAATGCCATTGAAACCGGTAAAGCGGGTCGTTCGGGACAAAGTTGATCTTGCGAATGTAGTTGGGCGCGGCGAGGGCGACATCGGGATCAAGATGCAGCGCCTTAATCAGGCACAGGGTATTGAGCTTGTCGCGCAGGTGGGCGTCTTCTGGCTGAAATTCCGCCGGGAAGCAGGACGCGGCATGGCTGGCCAGCGTTGACGCTGAATAAGTCGCGGTCTGCCGCAAAGCCGCCAAATCCAGCAGCCGGTTACGTTCGCTGCTCTCGCTGGCGCGGCTTCTATCCGCATCAAGGGCCTGAATCTGGGCGCGCAAGCCGCCGCTGGCCGAGTCTTTGAAAAGAACTATGGCTTCGTCAGCCATAAACGGATCGCTCAGCCGCATGCCGACACCGGTCGGAGCCACCGACTGACCAATAGTCAGCACATAATTGGATGCGCCTCTGGCCACAATCACGATCACCAGATATTCGCCGCTGTCTTTAACGGTCAGCGATTCCACCCGGTTAGTGCTGGCGGCGGCGTCTATCAATTGACCATTGCGATCCGCCAGACCCAGATCGAGATCGTTGCGAAAGCCGTCACCGGCAATCAGCAGGTTCAGTTGTTGTCCCGCCAGAAGACTGACTCGATAAATATCCAGAACGTCGCCCACAACGCGGGTTTGCCCAACCGGGCCAGCGCCGGGCTGGTTGACATATCCGCCCAGCGTCACCGGATTGGGAATGGCTTGGGCGGTAGCGACGGAATCGTTGGATCGGTTTGGTGATCGAATGTCATTCACATCGCTGTCTACCGCCGCGCCAGAGGCTGGACGAACCGTGCCGCTCAGGGTGAATTGGGTCACTGCTGGCGGCGGCGTGACCGGCGGCGGCGTGACCGGCGGCGGGGAACTGTCGCTGCCGCCCCCCCCGCCGCAGCCTTGCAATAACAACAGTGTGGTGATCGTGACTGCCCGTATTAACTGCTTGGAAAATAGCGGCTTCATGGCTACTCCTCCTAAATCAATTCGCGGCGAAACCTGATTGGCGAGTCTGTCTGTGATGATGTGGCGTAGCCATCTTGCTGACGCCACGCTCCCCATAATGCCCACAGGATTGCGTTAAGATGTTCAAAATCATTTCCTCACTGGATGGAACCTGTCATGAACTATCAGTTTGAGATATTGGATAAGTCTATCGGTTATAGCGGGTTTTTCCGCATTGAAAAATATCGGCTGCGACATGAGCAATTCGCAGGCGGCTGGACTTCAGTGATGACCCGCGAATGTCTGGAGCGCGGCCACGCCGTCGCGGTGCTGCTCTATGACCCTGATACCGATCAAATCGTGTTGCTGGAACAGTTCCGAATCGGCGCGCTGGACTTTCCCGGCGGTCCCTGGCTGCTGGAAATCGTTGCCGGCATTATTGACCATCCCGGCGAAACCACCGAAGCGGTCGCGCATCGTGAAACGGATGAAGAAGCGGGTTGCAAGTTGCTCGATCTGATTCCCATCTGCCAATACCTGGTCAGTCCGGGCGGCGCATCAGAGAGCATTACCCTGTTCTGCGGTCGGGTGGATGCTACCGCCATTACTCAGGAGATTCACGGCGTGGCCTCGGAGCATGAAGACATTAAGCTGCATATTGTCTCGCGCAATGAGGCGCTGAAGCTGTTGCGCACTGGCCGAATCAGCTCGGCGGCGCCGATTATTGCGCTGCAATGGCTGGAACTGAACCGGCCCAGCCTGCTGGATCGCTGGGGGATAGCCCCACTGCACACGATTGAACGGTGAGTCGGTTAGCTTGCGCTACAATAATTTCATCAAGGAAATGGTTGGATCATTCAGGCATTTACTGTGGAGCGATTCATCGTGCTGACTTTTCAGGCCGGTCAAAATGTTTCACTCAGCCAGCAGTCGCCCGGTCTGCAAGGCGTCGAACTGGAATTGAACTGGGAGCCTGCCGATGGCCCCTGGACGCTGGACGCCAGCGCCTTTGCGTTGACCGAGCAGAGCCGGGTGCGCGGCGACGGTGATTTTGTCTTTTACAATCAGCCTGCATTGCCGGATGGCGGCCTGACCCTGGAACCGGAAGGGCGACGGTTTACGGTGCGGTTCGCCGCGCTGCCGGAGGCGATTGCCAAGGTGGCGATTGCCCTGACCCTGGATGCCGCAGCCGGTCAATCGTTCGCGGCGTTGCGCACGGTGCGGTTGGAACTGCGCAATGGCGAGACGCGCAAAGGCATCGCCAGCTTTACCCTGCCGACCACGGACATGACCGAAACCGCCATTGTCATGGGCGAGCTTTATCGGCGCGGCGGCGAGTGGAAATTTCGGGCGGTGGGTCAAGGCTTCGCCGGTGGATTGGCTGCGCTGGCCCGCCATTTCGGGGTTGAGGTCGGCGATGAATCCGCGTCCGCCGTTCCGCCTGCTTCGCCCCCGCCGCCGCGGAAACTTCCGGTAGAAACGCCAAAATCATCTCCACGCGCCGCTGTTCCGCCCGAACCGCCATCTGCGCCAAAACCGGTTTCAATGCCCGCGTCAGCTTCCCCTGCGCCCATCGCGTCGCGTCCGCCAGCGGCCAGTCGCATCGCCAGCAACGAACAGCTCCGCGCCTTGTGCCAAAGCCTGGAACAGGTTAGCGCCGAATTTCTGCGCTGGCTGGATGAGCATCCCGACCGGGTGGGGCAGGAGAAAGTCGGCCTGACCAAGGAATTCCGGCGTTTGACCGCCCAGGCCCGCCGTCTGGATCAGGCCGCTCAGCGCCCGATGTGCGCCGGAGTGTTTGGCCCCAGCCAGTCCGGCAAGTCCTATCTGATTTCGGCGCTGGCGCGTAAAGACGCTGCGCCGCTGCTGGCCGACTTTTGCGGGCAGACCATTGATTTCATCGCGACATCAACCCCGAAGGTGGCCGCGAATCCACCGGGCTGGTGACGCGCTTCACCCTGCAAGCCACGCCGGGCGCTTCGCCGTCCGCGCCGGTGCAGATGCGGCTGCTGACCCAGACCGATCTGGTCAAGATGCTGGGCAACACCTATTACGCCGATTGCGACCACAGCGACGATGCGGCGCTGAATCAGACCGCGCTAACCGAATTGCTGGCGGAATTGGCCCCGGCGGCGCAAGCCCAGCCGACCGATCCGCTCACCGCCGATGACGTGTTTGATTTACAAGCCTATTTCGAGCGTTATTTCAAAGGTCAGGAGCGGGTTCGTCTGCTGCGGCATGGCTATTGGGAACAGGCGGCGCAACTGGCTCCCCGCTTGCGGATTCAGGATCGCGCTCGGTTATTCGGGGTGATCTGGGGCGAAGTGGAAGCGTTCAGCCAGCTTTATATCCGGCTTTACACCGGCTTGCAGGCTCTGAATTTTGCCACTGACGCCTGCGCCGGACTGGAGGCGCTGCTGCCGCGTGAGCAAAGCATCATTGACGTGCAAACGCTCAAAGGTCTGGGCACCGGCAGCGGCGGAACCTTGACCCTGATCGGCAACAATGGGCGCGGGTGACGCTGCCGCGTAGCGAAGTGACGGCGCTGATCGCCGAATTACGCATTGTGATCAGCGAACAGCCTTGGGATTTCTTCCAGCACACCGATCTGCTGGATTTTCCTGGCGCTCGCTCCCGCGAACAGGTCAAGGATTTGCCGACTTTTCTGCAAGGCAATGACGCGCTGCAAGGGCTGTTTCTGCGTGGCAAGGTGGCCTATCTGTTTGATCGCTATTGCGCCGAGCAGGAATTGACCAGCATGTTGCTGTGCATCGGCCCCAGCAATCAGGAGGTCAAGACCCTGCCGGAAATGGTGTACGACTGGATCGTTTCCACCCACGGTGCGACCCCGCAACAACGCTCGCAACAGCCGACCGCGCTGTTTCTGGTGCTGACCAAGTTTGATATGGAGTTCGAGGAGAAGGCGGGCGAGCGCTCGCCGGAAACCCGCTGGATCACCCGGATGGAAAGCTCGCTGCTGAATTTCTTCGGCAAGCAGCATGACTGGCCGCGCCAGTGGGATGGTCACGGCGTTTTTCGCAACAGTTATTGGCTGCGCAATCCCAATTTCAAGGCCAAGAACATTTTTGACTATGACGAGGCGGGCCGGGAAATCGCCATCCGTCCCGGCGAGCGCAAGCGGATTGAGCAGTTCAAGACTGCATTTCTGAAAGACGCCATCGCCAGCGCCCATTTCCGCGAACCGCTGCAAGCCTGGGAAGCCGGATTCACCCTCAACGACGGCGGCATCCGCTATCTGGCCGAAAATCTGCGGCCCTTGTGCAATCCCGAACTGAAGCGCCAGCAATTAGCCGGTCAGGCGACCCGCCTGCGCGAGCAGATTCTGGAGCGGATCAGCCATTACTACGTCAGCGACAACCCGGAACAGGAATTAAACAAGCGGCTGGCGACGGCGCAACAGATCGCCGGTGGCCTGATTGATTGCGCCGGGGAACAGCGTTTTGGCGAATTGCTGCGCGCCCTGCAAACCGACAGCGATGATCTGGAAGGCATTTATTACCGCATTGAAACGCGGGTGCCGGATGAGAAGAAAGCCATCGGCGCTCCCACCATTGGCGCGGCGGTGGACACCCGCAAGATGAAGGCCTTGCTGGGACTGAGCGCGCCGATGGGCGGCGAGGCTCCGCGCAAGGACGACGCCGCGCTGTTTGCCCAGGAAGCGGTGGCCGAATGGATGCAGGATTTGCAGGACATCGGCGGCAACAAGGCGCTATGCGACTATTACCGCTTGCCGGAGACGCTGATGACCGAAATGGTCAAGGAACTGATTGCAGGGCGCAACGGCTCAAGCTGGAGCAAAAAATCGAGACAATGGCGCGAGAAGCGACCGGCTTTCGGATGAAGTTTGAACAGATTGTCGCCCTGCCCGCCCGCCTGACCGCCAATCTGCTGAACAGCTATGTGGATTTTCTGGGCTATGACGCGCTGGCGTTGCCGCAACGCCCGATGTTGCCGCTGGAAGGCGGGCCGCGTCCGGTGTTTCCACCCCGATCCGCGCCTCGCGGCGGGCCGCAACTGAGCGAGCAGCCCTCGACTTACGATCAGGACTATTACACCGACTGGATTCGCGCCTTTCTCGATCTGGTCGAGCGCAACGCCCGCTGCCGCGATGGGGTGGAAGTGGACTTGGCCGCCAATCGCCGTCTGGGCGAACTGCTGGCGCAGTTGCAGTCATCGCCTTCAGCCTGAGACTGAATTCCGACCTTCATATTGTGGATTTTGGCCTAAACTGGTTACCACAAAGCGGAGAAATCCCGCTCTTGATTCGGTTCCCTGGAGATATTGATGTCCACCCTTTCGATTCGCATTTCGGAAGATCCCGCCCGCCCCCTGGGACACGCCGTTATTACCCTCGGCGGATTGCCGCGCACTCTGGAAACCGTTGAATTCGCCTTGAGCCGCCACGGATTTGCCGCCAACTATCTGGGCTTGGAAGGCTGGCAGGGCGCGGAATGCTGGCTGCAACCGGATGAAGCCTGGTATAGCGGCGAACTCTTAAAAATAGTGATTCATTCCGACCTGGCGTTTCAACTGGAAAATATGCCCTACACCTTGGTGGTGCGCGGTCACGGCTGGTCCGGCATCGGGGTGGCGACCTTCGTCTGGCCGTTGCAACTGGAGCTGGAAGATGGCGCAAGCAGCGGCGAGCGACGAGCTATCAGCGGCGCCCGGATCAATGCCGGGCCAAAATCGGCGGCGGCTTCCGCTGAACAGCCGACGCTGAACAGCGCGGAGGCTCCGGTTACCCCCAGCCAGTCCGGCAATCCCGCCGAAGATGACGAACTGCCGACGCAGATTACTCCAGTCCGCACCGGCGTCAGCAAAGGCAAGCCTGCCACGCCGCGCCGGATGATTCCGCCCAACTCTGAACCCACGGTAAGAATGGTGGGTCGCCTGGTTCCGGTCGCGCCAGAGGACAGTCAGCGCAATCAGAATCAGGCCAGAGCCACGCCAGCAGTGGCGTCACCGCCGGTAGTAGCCCCACCGGATCCCAAGCCTGATGAATTGCCGACGCGCATGGCTCCGCAGCGTCGCTCGGTGCTGCATTCGCCGCCGTCAGCCCCACCCCCGAAGTCGGCGGAACTGACCCAACTGCCGAACAAACCGGAACCACGTCCGAGCGCATCACGCTCCAAGGCAAGCGTGCTGCTCATCGGCTTGCTCAGTGCGGTTGTACTGGCGGCAATGGCTGGCGGCGGTTGGTGGTGGTTCAGCCTCCGGGTGAGCCAGACTTCGGCGGCGGCGCCGACAGTGATTCATAGCCCCAGAGAACCGAAACCTGCGCCAGAACCGAAGCCCGTGCCGGATATCAAGCCTGCGCCGGAACCGAAACCTGCGCCGGAACCGAAGCCTGCGCCGGAACCAATAGTGCCGGTTACACCGCCGGATCCATTCAGCGCCCCGCTGCGCAATGCAAATCAGCCGCCGATGAGTGCGCCTGGCCGTTCTGATTCCAGAAACCGTCTGGAAGACGAAATGAAATCGCAGTTTGATCCGACGGTACAGGAATTGGAGCAGGGATTGCGCCGACAGAAATCACCCTGAATATCTTTGGATTAAGACGTAATTTTTCTAATCCCGTTTTTTGATTCCTTATCAGGACGTTCGCTTCAGGTTAAAAAACCGTTCGGGGTGATCCTGTCGAACCCCGTATTTTTTAGCAATGAATGCCCTTCGACCGCTGAGCGTGTCGAAGCGTCAGGGCGAACGGATGGAGCGAAAGTCCTGCTTATTAATCTCTTCAGGAGAGCATTTTTATGAACCGTCTGTTCATCAGCGGCCTGTTGTTGCTATTTGGATTATGTGGAATGACGCCAGTGCGATCTGATGATGCCAATACGCAGCAGATTGGAATGGTCACTGGCTCCAAGACCGGCACCTATATTCAATTTGGCAATGATATTGCCAGGGTGGCCAAAACCGTTGGCCTGGACATTCTGGTCAAGGATTCACAAGGTTCGATTGACAATATCCGCCGGATTAACAGCAAGGAAAACGCCACCTTTGGCATTGTGCAATCTGATGTGCTGGGTTTTCTCAGTCGTTCGGAAAATCGGGAAATGCGCCAGATCGCTGGACGTTTGCGGCTGATTTTTCCTTTTTACAATGAAGAAGCGCATCTGTTCGCCAATAAGTCGATCAAAACCTTGAATGACTTGCAAGGCAAACGGGTCGTGGTCGGCGAACAAGGTAGCGGGACTTGGCTAACTGCGATGAATGTCCTGCAAATCACGGGAATAAAACCGGCGGAATTACTTAATCTGCCGCCCTTGCAAGGCGTAACCGCTGTACTCAAGGGCGAAGCCGACGCCCTGTTTTATGTGGCGGGCAAACCGGTGAGTTTATTTACCAAAGTTGGTAATTTGATCAATAAATCCGAATTCGCGCCAATGCTGGCCAATGTGCATTTTGTGCCGCTGGATGATTCGCGGCTGTTGCGTGAATACCCGGCAGCGAAGGTTACTCAGGCTGACTACGACTGGTTGCCTGGTGAAGTCTCTACTATCGCCGTTAAGGCGGTACTAATGAGTTTTGATTTTTCTGGCAAACAGAATTCCTATTTTGTCCAGCGATGCCAACAATTGGCGACACTGGGCCAGGCTATCAACGCTAATCTCAACCAACTCAAGCAAAGTGGTCATCCCAAATGGAAAGAAGTCAATCTCGATGAGAAAGTTGGAGTTTGGCCATTGGATCGCTGTTCGCGCAGTGGTAAAGGCAGTGGTAAAGGCAGTGGTAAAGGCAGTAATAAAGAGGGTGGTGGAGCGGATGTCAATCTTACCCGCGAATTGGAGAAAATGCTGCTGAATCAGCAGGACTGGGACTGGCGGCCGGTTCCAAAAGTCTGACCTTACTGAGTAGAACGGATTTTGAATCAGTTGCCGGATTCGGTTAGTTCATAGCACCCCGCGCTGTTCAGGATCATTTCCCTCAAGAATCACTATAAAACTTGAATAATAAATTGTGCCAGAGGAAATGAATTATGACCAATAAAGCATCATTATTGACCCGCATGAGCATTGGCAAGCGGCTATGGCTGCTGGTCGGCGTGGCGGTGTTGGGCATTGGGTATCTTACGGCGGTTTTTCTCATTGATCTCAGGAGTCGAACTCTTGAAGAGCGGCAGACTGCTACCCGGCAACTGGTTGAAACTGCGGTTAGCGTATTAGAAAAATATCATGCCTTGACTGTGGGAGGTGGTGGCGGTTGGAGTGAAGCTTCCGCCCAAAAAGCCGCTCTGGATGTCATTCAGTCATTGCGTTATGACAAAACCAATTATTTCTGGATCAATGATGCTACGCCAAAAATGGTCATGCACCCGATCAGGCCAGAGTTGAATGGTCAAGGATTTAAGCGACAATAAGGATCCTGCTGGCAAGCATCTGTTTGTTGAAATGGTCAAGGTGGTTAAACAGGATGGCGCAGGATTTGTGCCTTATATGTGGCCCAAGCCCGGTCTTGATCAACCCGTCGCCAAGATTTCCTATGTTAAAGAATTCAAACCGTGGGGCTGGATCGTGGGTTCCGGGATTTATGTAGACGATGTGGATCAGGTTTTTCGCCAAGGCGCTTTCTATCTGAGCGGTTTTATCCTGAGTCTGGTGATTGCGTTGCTGATCGTTGGCCGCTGGATTGCGTTGAGCATTGTTCAGCCGATCCGTAATGCGGTAGGCGTTGCTGATCGAATAGCAAACGGTGATTTGAGCGAAACCATCGTAGTAACCGGTCGTGATGAAACTGCGCAGTTATTGAATGCGTTGCAGGAAATGGCTCGTCAGTTGCGGGATATGGCTGGAAATTTAATTGCAGTGACTGAACGAGTAACCACCGTCGCTGGAGAAGTGGCGCAGGGCAGCACCAATCTGGCCGAGCGCACTGAACAGCAGGCTTCCTCACTGGAAGAAACCGCGTCCAGCATGGAGCAACTGACCAGTACCGTAAAACAGAGCGCCGATAACGCCAGCCAGGCTAATCAATTAGCCAACGCCGCCCGCATTCAGGCTGAACAGGGTGGACAAGTGGTAGATCAGGCGATTGCGGCAATGAGCGCAATTAATGCCAGTAGCCGGAAAATCGCCGACATTATTGGCGTGATTGACGAGATCGCATTTCAGACCAATTTACTGGCGCTGAATGCGGCAGTGGAAGCAGCGCGAGCGGGTGAACAGGGCCGGGGTTTTGCGGTGGTGGCGAGTGAAGTGCGCAAACTGGCGCAACGCAGCGCGGATGCGGCCAAACAGATTAAATTGCTGATCACCGATAGCGTGAGCAAGGTTGAAGATGGCGGGCGTTTGGTTAAACACTCTGGGCAGACCTTAAGTGAAATAGTGACCGCCGTGAAAAAGGCCAGTGATATTGTGGCGGAAATAGCCGCTGCCGCCCGTGAACAGGCCAGTGGCATTGAGCAGGTGAATCAGGCCATTCTGCAAATGGATCAGGCGACCCAACAAAACGCCGCGCTGGTTGAGCAAACCGCTTCATCCAGTCTTGCAATGGATGGTCAGGCGAAAGAATTAGAAAAATTGATGAGCTTTTTCAGGTTGTAATCCATTCTTCGATCAGTCAATTTGATAAGGCATAATAACGATGAAAGCACTTTCACTGAAAGCCAAAATAATTTTGTTGAGTATGCTACCCGCATTGATATTGGCGGCGGGACTCACCGGCTTAACTGTCTTTCAATTGCGTCATCAAGGCCAGCAGCAGATTGAAGGCACTCGAAAAAGTATGCGGGCGGCGAAAGAGGCGGAACTGAAAAGTTATGTAGATATGGCGATTTCAGCGATTCGTCCGATCTACGAAGGCGCGGCAGCGGATGACGCCAAGGCCCAGGAGCAAGCCAAAATTATTCTGCGCCAACTGAGTTATGGTCAGGATGGTTATATCTTCGCCGTCCGTTACGATGGAATTATGATGGCGCATCGTTTCAAACCGGAATTGGAAGGTACAGACCGTTCCGGTATCAAGGATACCAATGGTGTGCTTTACATCCGTGAATTAATGAACAATGCCAAAAAGGGTGGGGGTTATGTCGAATATCTCTTCGAGAAACCGTCGAAAAACAAGACAGTACCCAAGTTAGGATATGCGGTAGGTCTGGATAAATGGCAGTGGATGATTAGCACCGGTTTTTACATTGATGATATTGACGACGTGATTCAGCAGGTCGAACAGGATATTGCTGAAGACCTGCGCCATACCATTGAAATTGCAATAGTGGTCGCGGCGGCGGCGCTGGTGGTTGTGTTATTGGTAAGTTTAGCTGTGGCGCGGGCGCTGGGTGGACGAATTCGGACGGCCGTAATCTCTTCCCAGCGGATTGCGCACGGTGATTTAACCCTGGAGCTGCAAACTGGTTCGAGTGATGAAATTGGTCAATTGCAAGCCGCCATGCAAACCATGACCACGGAATTACGGCGTATCGCCCAAGCAGTTCAGGAAACCACGCAAACGGTCAATGCGGGTTCTCACGAAATTGCTCAAGGCAGCAGAGATCTCGCGCAGCGCACCGAACAGCAAGCCGCCGCCCTGGAACAAACCGCCGCGAGCATGGAAGAGCTGACCGCGACGATCAAGCACAGCGCCGATAACGCCACTCAAGCCAATCAGTTGGTCGGAGTAGCGCGGGCGCGGGCCGAACAGGGCGGGGAAGTGGTCAGCCGCACAATGGCGGCGATGCAGGCGATTAACCAAAGCAGCCACAAGATTGCCGACATTATTGGCGTCATTGACGAAATCGCCTTTCAAACCAACCTGCTGGCGTTGAATGCAGCGGTGGAAGCAGCCCGGGCGGGCGAACAGGGGCGAGGCTTTGCGGTGGTGGCGGGCGAAGTGCGCAAACTGGCGCAGCGCAGCGCGGACGCCGCCAAGGAAATCAAATCGCTGATTACCGACAGCGTCGCCAAGGTGGAAGACGGTGGCAAGCTGGCCGATGCGTCGGGGCAAACTCTGCGCGATATCCTGATGGATGTGAAAAGGTCAGTGACCTGGTCGCCGAGATGACCACGGCGGCGCAAGAACAGGCCAGCGGTATTGATCAGGTGAATCAGGCGATCCTGCAAATCGATCAGGCGACCCAACAGAATGCTGCGCTGGTTGAGCAAACTGCTTCATCCAGTTATGCAATGGATGATCAGGCGAAAGAATTAGAAAAATTGATGAGTTTTTTCAGGTTGTAGCTTATTGGGGGCTTTTACTTTCCCAGGACTTTCGCTCCATCCGTTCGCCCTGACGCTTCGGCAAGCTCAGCGGTCGAAGGGCATTCATCGGTAAAAAACGGGTTCGACAAGCTCACCCCGAACGGTTTTTAATTCAGAAGCGAACGGCCTGTTTCCGTATCC
>JAAUTD010000058.1 GCA_012031845.1 Synechococcaceae cyanobacterium SM1_2_3 | reverse complement strand
TGCTGATGTAGCGCATGTTCGTCGTCTCCTCCAATTCGTGAACCTCATCCAGATAGGCTTGTTCCAGCGTTTCCGGCAATGCCAGCAGCCAATCCATGAAATCATACAAATCAATGATTTACTGCCGGTCCCACCCACGCTGATACAACCTCCGGGTTAGCGACAGTTTACTGATAAAGCGCTGGTGTGCATCGTGTCGGGTCGCTTGGGCCAGCAGATGCGCCGCTGTCGCCAGCGCAAAGGGATTTGCAGCGGTTTCCAGTTCCGCTAGGCGCGGTTCATAGTCCAGCAATTTGACCACCGGAAAACTCAGCGCGACTTCACACTCCCACAGGTGGCGCGTATAGCGGTTTGGCCGCCATTGCGGCTGCTCATCGGCCAACACTGCCAGACTGGCCAGCGGCAGACGGTAGCGGTCAAACAACCGGTAGTAGTAGACGAACATCCGCTCGGCAAATTCGGCTTCATAACCCGCCTGAATTTCGACATGCACCAGCACCCAGGTTTCCTGTCCATCGCGCCGCCAGACCTTCGCCAATTTGTCGGCGTAGCGGCGCTTTTCCTTGGCGCGACGGGTGATTTTCTACAACTCCTTGTCGAGAAATTCATGGCCGCGTTTCCAGTCAATATCAGCGGCGACCGCCGGAAAAAACCATTCCAGGAACGCCGGAAAATAGCGTTCCAACAGGGTTTTCCAAGGTGAATCGTAATCATCTTGGGCTGAGGAGGTTTTTCCGCCAGGAGCATCAGCCTTCACGCGCCAGCGCCTCCAACGCCTCTTGCGCTTCCAGCCATTCACCCTCGATGTCCGCCAATTCCTTATCTACCTGCGCCTTGCGCAACATTGCAGTTTTCAGGCGATTCTTATGAGCTTCTTCATAAATTGACGATTCCGCCAATTCAGCCTGCAAGCGGGTTTGCTCGCTATGCAGCTTCTCCAACCGCTGTTCCAGCTTTTTAATTTGCTGTTGCAGTGGCTTACGTTTCTCCGCGAGTTGTTGCCGCCGTTCGGCGTCCTGCCGCTTTTGCTCGCGACGGTCAATAGCGCCACTGCCGTTATTAACATCGCGTGGCGCAGCGTCCCGATTCGCGGCGCGTTGCTGCTCATTGAGCCAATCACGGTAATCGTCCAAATCGCCATTAAACGGTTGCGCCCGGCCTTTGCGCCACCAGCAAAAATTCATCAGTGGTGGTGCGTAACAGATGCCGGTCATGCGAAACCACGATCATCGCGCCCTGATAATCCTGCAACGCCAGCGTCAGCGCGTGGCGCATATCGAGATCGAGATGATTGGTCGGTTCGTCCAGCAACAGCAGATTGGGTTTTTGCCAGACCAGCAAGGCCAGCGCCAGCCGCGCCTTTTCGCCGCCGGAAAATGGCGCGACCGGTTGCAGCGCCCGGTCGCCGTTGAAATCGAAGCCGCCGATAAAATTGCGCAGCGACTGCTCGCTGGCGCGTTCATCCAGTTGTTGCAAATGCCGCACGGCGCTCCAATCGGGCCGCAGTTGCTCCAGCTGATGCTGGGCGAAATAGCCGATGGCTAAACCTTGTCCGGTTTCAATCCGCCCGGCCAGCGGCGGCAACATCCCGGCCAGCAGCTTGATCAGGGTGGATTTGCCCGCGCCGTTCGGGCCGAGCAGACCCAGCCGGGTGCCGGGATTGATCACCAGATTGACGCCTTCCAGAATCCGCCGCTCGCCATAACCCGCCGCGACCTTTTCCACGCTCAGCAATGGATTCGGCAAGCGTCCCGGCGCGGCGAAACCAAACTCGAACGGTGAATCCACATGGGCGGCGGCGATGCGCTCCATCCGTTCCAGCGCCTTGATCCGGCTTTGCGCCTGGCGGGCTTTGGTCGCCTTGGCCCGAAACCGGGTAATAAAACTTTCCAGATGGGCGACTTCACGCTGCTGCTTTTCGTAAGCGGCCTGTTGCAAGGCCAGCCGGGGCGGCGCGTTAGCTCCTCAAACGCCGAATAATTGCCGGGATACAGGGTGATGCGCAGTTGATCGAGATGGGCGATGTGGTCGGCGACGTTATCCAGCACATCGCGGTCGTGGGAAATCAGCAGCAGCGTTCCCGGATAAGCCCGCAACCACTGTTCCAGCCACAGCACTGCGTCAAGGTCCAGGTGATTGGTGGGTTCGTCGAGCAGCAGCAGATCGGAGCGGCACATCAGCGCCCGCGCCAGATTCAGCCGCACCCGCCAGCCGCCGGAAAATTCCGCCACTGGCTGTTCCAGTTGTGCGGTGGAAAAGCCCAAACCGTTCATCAGCTTGCCCGCACGGGCTCGGGCGCTATAGCCGCCGATGGCGTCAAAGCGGGCGTGCAGTTCCGCCTGGAGCGTACCATCGTGGGCGATTTCGGCTTCTTGCAAATCGCGTTCGATCTGACGCAGTTCGGCGTCGCCGTCCAGCACAAATTCCAGCGCGGGCGTGGGCAGCGCCGGCGTTTCCTGAGCGACATGGGCGATCACCCAGCGCGGCGGCAGTTCCAGATCGCCGGTGTCGGCGTGCAGTTCATTGAGCAGCAACGCGAACAGGCTGGATTTGCCGCTGCCATTGGCGCCGATCACCCCGACTTTCCAGCCGGGGTAAACGGTCAGCGACACATTTTCAAACAGCGGCTTAACGCCGCGTTGCAGCGAGAGTTGACGTAGATTGATCAAACGTGGAGAGTCCTTTGCAAACCTGACTGCTGAAAATACATAAACGCCGCAATGAATGGAGCATTGCGGCGTTTTTCGTGGACGTATCCGGGAGGAGGCGGTTTTTAACCCGCGTATTGCCTGAAGTCGAAATCCAGATTGGGGCCAGCCTCGGCGACCATGTTGCCCTGCACCAGCGTCACCCCGAATTGCCAGATGCTGGCCATCTGCGGCGCGGTGGAAACCCCGGCGGCGACCACCTGGGTTTTTAACTCTTGGGCCTGTTGCGTCAGCTCCGACATGGCCAGGCGGCTTTTCTCATCCTTGGCCTTGGACATCCGCTCAATCAGGCTGCCGTCCAGCTTGATGTAATCGGGCAGCAACTCTTTCAATAAACGGTCGGAATGGGATTTACCGCCAAAATGCGACAGAGCCAACCCGCACCCTAACTCACGCAGGCTACCGCGCAACTGCCGGGTCTCCTCAAAGCAATCATCAGCGTTGTCTTCCTTAACCTCCAGCACGATCCGGTTTCCCGCCAGCCGGCTCTCCTTGATGCGCTTGGACAGCCAATCAACAAATTCCTTGTCATGCAAAGAGTTGCGGGAAATGCGCACAAACAGGGCCGGAGGCGTGGCGCCAGCCTGCTGGATTTCCATCAGTGTCTTCAGCGAATGAATGAGAGTCCACTTATCCAGAGTGCTCATCAGCCCATAACGCACCGCCACTGCGCCCAGTTTGTCCATCGGTTGCGGTTTATCGGAATCGTCCAGCAATCGCAGATAAACCTTGTAGCGGGCCTCTTCGGCGTTTTCAAAACTGACAATAGGCTGATAGATCAAGCTGAGTCGGCCCTTGGTCAAGGCATTTCGAATCAGACGGATGCTGGCTTCATCCTGCTCGCTGATAGCGGCCCGACCGGAGCGTTCATCCTTGGGGGGTTCGTACACTTCAACCTGATTGCCACCCTTCTGGCGGGCTGCTTCGCAGGCGCGGTCGGCGTTCGCCAGAATCTGGATGGCGCTAAAGTGGCTATCGTGGCCATTGCAAACGCCGATGCAACAGGTCGTGGTAAACAGTTTGCCATTGAATTTGAAGCTGAATTCAGCGATGGCCTTGCGGAGATTATCCGCCAGCGCCATAGGCTCCGTCGCTGAATTGGCGGGTACAAAAATGGTGATAACGCCGCTGGCGAAAACGCCGGCCATATCCTGCGCGGTCAGCATTTTTTTGATCAGGCCGGTTGCTTCAACCATAAAGCGATCAATGGCTTCAAAGCCCAAGGCATAGCGAATGGCGGAATAGTCGGTAAACAACAGATACAACACCGCGCCATCGTGATTAAGCTCAAGATTTTCAACGAAAAACCGCCGACTATACAGACCGGTGATCTCATCAAACTTGATCAAGTCCTCAAGCTGCTGGTTGTAGACGGTTTTTTCCGGGGTGGCGTCGCGCACGATGATTTGGGTGCAAGGCTCGTCGTTGATCCGGGTTGGGGCGCATTCCAGCAGGATCGGGAACGTCTGACCGTTACTGCGCACCCCAGACAGCTCGACCGGTTCGACCGGCTTCCCCGAGCGGATACTGCGGCGCAGCACGCTTTTGAGCGCGTCGCGGTATCCCGGCGGCACCATGTGAACCAGTTGGATATTGGCCAGTTCTTCCTTGTTCTCGTAACCGAACAGTCGCAGATAGGCCGGATTGGCGTAGGTATGGACGCCTTCATGGATATAGGCGAGGGCTTCCTGGATATGCTCCATCAAGGCTTGGCTGCGGACCTCACTTTCCTTGAAGCGGGTCTCAAACGATTTTTCGCGTTTGCGCGCTTCCAGATGACGCAGCTCCTTGCGCACTACGGCCATGAGATGATCGGCGTCATCCAGATAAAAATAGTTGTCAGCCCCTTCATCAATCAGGCGGGCTGGTTTGTGTTGCGGGCGATCACCGTCGTCAAGCACCACGATGATGGGGATATCCTGGCGAGCTTCAGCCACCATCAGCCGCACTTCGGCGATGGTGGGCAAGTCATTGGTCAGCCGCAGCAAAATCAGGTCGAGGGGCTGGTAATCAATCGCGCTACGGACTGTTTCTACCTGGTCGGTATCGATCAGCTCGATCTGATAGCCATCGCCACGCAGGGTTTTCGCGATATGGTCAATATCGGATCGGGAACGATCCACTATGAGCAGATTGATAACGGAAGGCTCAGACACGCGCTCCAACCTCTGCTAATGACGGGGAATCTGTGGGGAATCAGGGACTGCCATCAACTTCACCACACCGGAGTTTTAGCCGGCTGTCCCGGCTGTTCTCGCACCAGTCGGGGCACCAGATAGCCCGGAAGCCGCCAACGAAGTTCCCTCATAATAGCCGATGCTTGCATTTCATTCACCTCAAAATGGGCCGAGCCACACACGCGATCCAGCAGATACAGATAATAGGGCATCACCCGGATCGCAAATAGCGCTTCGCTCAATGCCGCCAGCGTCGCGGCTTCATCATTAACGCCGCGCAACAACACCGATTGATTGAACAAAGTAATGCTGGATGCTGCTAACTGCCGTAACGCTACACTCACCGACCGATCAATTTCCTGTGGGTGGTTGGTATGGATGACCAGCACCGGTTGTAAACGAATTTGCCCCAACAGGGTTAGCAGACCCTCGTCTATTCGTTCGGGTAACACGACGGGCAGTCGGCTATGAATCCGCAGCCTTTGCAGATGAGGGATGCGATCCAGTTCGGCCAGCAGCGTCGCCAAACGCCGATTGGACAGCGTTAGGGGATCGCCGCCGCTCAAAATCACTTCGCGGATGCTGGGATCAGCCGCCAGATAGTCCAGCGCGGGACGCCAGGCATCCAGGCCCGCATGGGTTTGGGGGTAGCGAAATTCCCGGCGGAAGCAGTAGCGGCAATGCACCGCGCAGGCGCTGGTGACGATGAGCAGGGCGCGGCCCTGATATTTGTGCAGCAACCCCGGCGCTGCTTGCGCCGCCTGATCGCCGACCGGATCAGCGATAAAACCCGGCGCTGGCTCCAGTTCGGCGGCCAGCGGCAGAATTTGGCGCAGTAATGGATCGTTTGGGTCGCCCTTGCCGATTCGCGCTACGAAACCGCGTGGCGCTCGCAACGGAAAAATACGCGCTGCGGCTTGCGCTGCTGGCAATAGCGCGGGGTCCAGTTTCAGTTCATGCAGCAGATCGGCGGGATCGGTGATGGCCCGGGCCAATTCTTGTTGCCAGGACGGAATCTGACGCTCACCTGTCTTTACCGTTATCATTACAATTCTTTTTGATTCTCTGAATTGACCGAATCGGTCTCACCAAGGGCGGGTTTTGCATGGCGATGTATAGTACCAATGAATTCAAGAGCGGGCTGAAGATCATGCTGGATGGCGATCCTTACGCGATTGTCGAAAATGAGTTTGTGAAGCCCGGCAAAGGTCAGGCGTTTAACCGGGTCAAGATTCGCAATTTGAAGAGCGGGCGGGTGATTGAGCGCACCTTCAAATCGGGCGATACCGCAGAAGGAGCTGATGTGGTGGATGTGGAGCTGCAATATCTCTACAACGATGACGAATACTGGTACTTCATGGACCCGCAGAGCTTTGAGCAATTAAGCGCCGATGCGGCTGCAATGGGCGATTCAGCCAAGTGGCTCAAGGCCGAAGCCATCTGTCAGGTCACGCTGTGGAATGGCGCGCCGCTGAGCGTGGCTCCGCCCAATTTCGTGGTGATGACCATTGTGGAAACCGACCCTGGCGTGCGCGGCGACACCTCCGGCGGCGGCGGCAAACCGGCGACGCTGGAAACCGGCGCAGTGGTGCGAGTGCCGCTGTTTGTGCAAAACGGCGAAGTCATCAAGGTGGATACCCGCACTGGCGAATATGTGTCGCGGGTCAAGGAATAAGCGTCGTTTGCCGAAGCATGGTCTACGTGGCGTCCATGTCCTCCGCTGCCCAGGATTGGCGACCGGCTGCTGATTTGGAGACTTTGCGGCTGCGCGCCGATCTGCTGGCGCGAATCCGGGCGTTTTTGCAGTGCGTAATGTGCTGGAAGTGGAAACGCCGACGCTATCGGCAGCGGCTATTACTGATCCCCATCTGCACAGTTTCGCCACATTTTATTCCGGGCCGGGATCGCGTCACGGCCAGACCTTGTATCTGCACACCTCGCCCGAATTCCCGATGAAGCGGCTGTTAGCGGCGGGCAGCGGCTGCATTTACCAGATCGCCAAGGTCTTTCGCGATGGCGAAGCGGGTCGCCGCCACAATCCTGAATTCACCTTGCTGGAGTGGTATCGGCTCGGTTTTGATCATCACCGGTTGATGGACCAAGTGGCGGAACTGGTTACGGAATTGCTGAGTGGTCGGCTGCTGCTGGCGGCAACCGAGCGATTGAGCTACCGCGAGCTGTTTCAGCGTTATCTGAACATCAATCCGCATCGGGTCAACGTCGTGGAATTGGCAAGGTGCGCGGAGCGAAGCGGCCTTGCAATCCCACCGGGGATGCCGACCGATGCAATTGATCCCTGGCTGGATTTGCTGCTGACTCATGTGATCGAACCACATCTGGGGGCGGGGACGACTGACTTTTTATCTACGACTATCCAGCCTCGCAGGCGGCGCTGGCGCGGCTGCGGCCCGGCGATCCGGCGTTGGGCGAACGGTTTGAGCTGTATCTCAACGGCGTCGAACTGGCGAATGGCTTTCATGAACTCGGCGACGCAAGTGAGCAACGCCGCCGGTTTGAGGCGGAAAATGCGGTGCGGCAGGCGCAAGGCTTGCCGATCGTGCCGGTGGATGAAAACCTGCTGGCGGCTTTAGCTGCGGGCTTGCCCGAATGCGCCGGCGTGGCGCTGGGCTTTGATCGGCTGGTGATGCTGGCGGCGGGAAAGGCGTCCATTCAGGAGGTCATCGCCTTTCCGGTTGAGATGGCCTGAACCGCGTTGGGCTACATGAACGTTCCACTTTGTTGAATCTTGCCACGAAAGAACACAAAGAGCGCAAAAGGATAAATATCTATGAACTTATCAAGATGTTGTGCTCTTTGCGTTCTTGCGTGGCTAAAGCCTTCCTGATGATTACCCCCCTTTTCAGCGATCAAAAAAACGTCTTCAAATCCATTCCGGCGTACAGCCCGGCCACCTGCTCGGCGTAGCCGTTAAACGGCAACGTGTCGCGGCGGAACAGCTCGCCAATCCGCCGCTCCTTCTTCTGGCTCCAGCGCGGATGATCGACTGCCGGATTCACATTGGCGTAAAACCCGTATTCGCCGGGACCGCTCACTGCCCAGGTCGTTTTGGGCATCGTCTCGGTAAAGCGGATTTTCACAATGGATTTAATGCTCTTGAAACCGTACTTCCACGGCGCGACCAGGCGCAGCGGCGCACCGTTCTGATTCGGTAGCTCCTTGCCGTACAGTCCGGTCGCCAGCAAGGTCAGCGGATTCATCGCCTCATCCATCCGCAGCCCTTCCACATAGGGCCAGTCCAGAATCCGGGTGCGCTGTCCCGGCATTTGCGCCGGATCGAGCAGTGTGGTGAATTCCACATATTTGGCGCTGGCGGTAGGCTGGAAACGCGGCAGGATTTTACTCAGCGGAATCCCCAGCCACGGCACCACCATTGACCAGGCTTCCACGCAGCGCAGCCGGTAAATCCGTTCTTCCGGCGGATGCGGCGCCAGAAAGTCCTCCAGCGGATAGCGGCCCGGCTTTTCGCAGTGGCCCTCGACTGCCACAAACCACGGTTTGGTTTTCAGACTGCCCGCATTTTCCGCCGGATCCGTTTTGCCGGTGCCGAACTCGTAAAAGTTGTTATAAGCAGTGATGTCCTTGTAAGGCGTCAGCTTGAGATCATCATCGGCGGCCTGGGCAGCGGTCCCGCGCAATAAGGGCGGCAGCAGCGCGACCGCGCCGAATACCGCAGCGGTTTTCAGGAACTCGCGGCGGCGGGCGTATAGCTCCGGCGGAGTGATTTCGGATGGGGCAATATCAGCAGGCTTCTTGATCAACATGGCGCGGTTCCCGACGGTGAAAGAGGTGCAGTTGTGACCGGCGTTGCTGATGTCAGTTGCGCGGGCGGTTCATTTTCAGAATCTGTGAAATCTGCGGACTGATTCATCCCACCGCCCCCAGCGCCAGTACATAGCCGCCCGCGACCAGCAATTCGCCCGGCTTGGCGGTGGTTGCGGTATTGACTCCCGGATTCAGCACGTCCAGCAGTTCGCCGGACGCGGTGAGCCGAAAGACCGGCATATTCTGGCTTTCCACCTGTATCCACCAGTCGTCGCGGCGGGCCTGCACCAGCAAATGACGGCGCGACAATCCCAGATATTCGGCGTTGATACCGATGGTTTTGGCGGCGTTGCCGTCCCAGCGTAGCGAGCGCGGATCGGCCAGCAGTCGCGGCGCAATATCCGCCTCCGAACCACGCCCGAAACTGACCGCCTTGCCGTGCGGCACGGGCAGCGCCAGCGCCTCAGGCAGCCGCACCCAGCCCAGATAATGCGTGGTCATCGGCGTTGGCGCGGCGTAAACTCCAGGGTCAGTGCCGGGAACGGCTGCCAGATTCCGGGCAGATCCAGCAGCGTCGCCAGCCCCACCACTTCGCCGAACAGCCGGTCGGCATTGTCCACCCGCAGCCAGGCTGCCGCGTCAGGATGATCGCCGGGAACCAGCGCGCCTACCGGATTAAACCCGATTCGCCAGTCGCTAAGTCCGGCTGTCGCATAGACCGACAGCCTTTGCAGGGCGATGCCCATGACCCGCAGGTAAACCGTGGCCTGTTGCGGAATCCAGGTGCGCTGATCCAGGCCCGGCGGATCACGCGGCTCCAACTGGGGCGGGGCAGACGGCGGCGGATGTGGAAGCGGCAACAATTCCACTTCAGGCATCGGTTCCAGCGGCGGATCAAACTCAGGCGACCAGCCCAATACCGGTTCGCGCCGCCCCCACCGATCAACCAGTGGAAAATCATCGACCGTTGAAATGATCGGTTCTGCGGTCCATCCCGCCTCATCGTTGCCCGGAGCCGGATTCGGCGGCGACAGCGCGGGCAGCGGTTCCGGCGCGATCCGTACCGGGGGCCGGTTCCCGCGCTACCGGTTCTCTTGTATCCGCAGCCGGGGTGACAACCCGCAGGCGCAAGCCCCGTCCCCGCCGGTCGCGGGCGCTGAAGCCGCCTTCGCCATCGCCATTCAGAATCAGACTGCCCGGCGGCTCCGCCACCACATCCACCAAAGCGGGCGTTAGCGAGCGCCGCACCAGCAGCACCGATTCGCCGCCCGGAAACGGCCAGGCGGTCACCGCGATGCTGCTGGCGCGGCGGTCGCCATTGAGCAGGGTCAAACGCTGGCCCGGATAGATCGGCGCGACATCGCGCCAGTCGCTTCCGGGTTCCTTGTCCTTATCCATCGCCGCCTGAATCTGGAATGCCGGCTGTTCGCCTACTGCCGACAAATAGATCGCCCGGCCAAACACAAATTGCACCTCGCCCGGCCGCAGAACCGGATCAGGCTCCAGCCGATAGCGAATGGCGCGCGTTCGGCCAGCGCATCGCCCAGTTCCTGCTGGTGTAGTCGCTGCAACTCGCGCAACAGAGTCAGTCGCCCCAACCCGTCTTCCAGCCGGTCATCGCGCACATAATCGCGCTCGGGGATCCGCACGATAATGTGGCTGTAGCAGGTTTGCTTGCGCTGGCGATCCGGCGGGGTGCGCGGGCAACGCTGAAGCGCCTCCAGCAATGTGATTCCTTCCGGGCGGCGGCGCGACGGTTGCCACAGCAGTTCAACGCTGAACACGTCGGCGACCTTGCGCAACATGGCGCAGATCACATAATCCGAAGCGATCAGCGCATCAGGATGGGTGGTCAACATGGCTTTCCTCCACAGCAACGGCCAAGGCTGCCAGCGGCAGCACAAACAGAGTCAGATGGCTGCCAGCCGCCGACAGTAGCGACATGGGCTGGCCCATAACCGGTAAAAATCCCAGATTAGCGCCCCAGGACACCAGAAGATGCCCGCTGATCATCGCCGCCCCGCCGGATAAAGTGAAATAGGCAAATTCCCCCCACGCCGCGCCCTGACGCCAGGCCCGTTCGGCGCTGCCGATCAACAGCAGAATAAAAGCGGTTTGGAGAGCGGCCAGAATCAGCCCGGCGACGCCGCCAAAACGGTTCAGAAAGAAGGCCGGGGCGAAATCATTTTCCACCACGGGAATCGTCATCACCCGGCCATTGACCCCGCCGCCCCAGCCCAGGCCGCGCCAGCCGCCAGCGCGAATCGCATCCAGCGCCCGCCGCAGTTGATAGCCGGAATGAGGATGCTGCTCCGGCGCGACCCAGACCCGAATCCGATCCTGCTGAAAGCTCAGCGGAAAATCTCCGGTCGTTCATGCAGCCAGCGCCCGCCCATAATAACCATCAGGATTAGAGTCGCCAGCGCGATCATGCCGCCCCAGCGCCATGCGGGTTGGGGCCGCACCCGCAGCCACGCCCAAATCAGCGAAAGCACCCCGATCAACAGCAGAACCAATGGGGAAAAATCGTGTAGAAACAGCAGGGCAAACCCGCTCATCGCCAGCAGTAAACTCAGTGGAATCACCGCTCGCAGCCAGCGCGTCGCTGATTCGCCAAATCCCCCCAACGTCCCCTTGACAAAGTGGGTTGGCGAAGCCGGGGGGATTCCGTTCGCCGTCCGCATCAGCGCCCAGGCGGCTGCGGTCACCAGCGCCAGCTTGGTCAATTCAAACGGCTGTACGCCATGCCAGCCGCCTTCGTCGCCAAAAATCGCCTGCATCGTCAGCAGCCACAGCGCCGCGCCGACCAGTCCGCGCACACTCCAGCGCGCCAGTTTTTCAGCCATCGCCGGAGGTGGTCGCCATCCCCGCCAGAATTCCAGTCCGGCCCAGGCCAGCCAGCCAAAGGCTCCTGCCAGCGCCGCATTGCCGCCGCCATAGCGCATCCAGCCGGTTTCCGTTGCGCCCGCGCCCAGTTGCAGCAGGGTCGCCAGCCCGATCCCCAGCAATACGGTCAGCAGCGCCAGCAGCCCGGCGCTCCACGCTGATCGCACTGTTAATAGCCAGACCGCCAGCGCCGCCCAGGCCGACAGATACGGCCATAACACCGGCGCGGCCAAAACGTCCCCGTACAGACCCAGACTGAGGCCAGCCAGCCCCAGAGCCGCTGCAATTCGCCATCTTCGCCAGTCGCGCCGCGATCCCGGCCAGAGCAGCGCCAGCAGCAGCGGCGACAATCCCAGAGCCAGCGGCCTGGCCATATCGGCGCAATCCGCCGGGAGTAACCATGCCGTCGGTCGCCATAGCGCCTGAATCGCCGGGGATGAATGGGGCGGCGGCGCGGCGGCAGACCAGCGTTGAGCGCGGGCCAGCACCGCCCATTGCAAAGTCTCTCCAATGTGGGTCACTTGATACTGAGTGCGCCCGACAATCAGCCGATCATCCAGCGCCAAGAGAATGGATCGCTGCCACAGCGATTCAGCATCCGTCGTACCCGCTGCAACGATGACCGCCGTCTCATCTGGTTTGCCGCCGTTGCCAGGTCGCAGTACAAAGCCGGAGCGGGTCTGAGCGATCTGCGCGGCATCCACCGGCGCATCGGCCAGACCCAGGCGGTCGGCGCAATACACCCCACCGCCCAGCCGCAAGGGTCGCTGCATCCATCCGGCCAGACCCAGCGCCGCCAGCCGGTGACGCAAGCGGGTCCGCCAGGTTTCGTAGCATTCCGGCAGCGGTTGCCCTTCGCGCCGGAGCTGGATGCCGTCGAATTGCCAGCGTTGCCCCAGGCTGTGCAAAGTCAGCCCGCTGGCTCCAATGTTCAGCACCGTGAACCGTTGCCCGCCCATCGCAAAAGTCGCTCCCACGGTCAGCGGCCATTCGCGGATGGACTGATCGGCATGACCCCAGGCTGACCGCCGCAAGACCTGCTTGACCGCAGCGGTATTGCTCAGCCACCAGCCGCCATCAGCAGCGCGGCGCAGACGCAGGTGTTCGCTGTCAGCCTGCGGCGCCCACAACGCCTCACGACCCAGCGCCAGAGTTTGGCCGGGTTGCAGCGTCATGGTCAGGGTGTGCGGCTCCAGCCAGGCAGGCGCTTGACGCACGATTCCAGTTACCGCCAATGCTGGCAACAGCCAGAACAGCAATAGCCACCATTTACTCATAATCATCATTATGGCGGGGTTAGCCTTTTACCGGATGTAGAACGGGCATCCTGTCCGTTGCAGTTCGGGCGCTGAGCGGGCGCTGCGTCCGCAAGCGAAAATCCTGTTATCGAATCCAGGAAGGAGCGTTGCGCCAGATCAGCGCTCGCCTTCGCGCTGAATGTGGGCGAATCCCGGTTGCCGGGCATTGAACGCCTGAATCTGCTGGCGCACATAGCGCCCGGAGGCGCTGAAATGCAGGCGCTGATGCAGTTGACGAACGCGATCATCCCAGGTCTTGCTCCACGCCTCAGGCGGATGAGCGCCGGACGCCAGCAGATCGGGATGATCGCGGGCGTAACGCTGCCGCAGCGGCAAATCGGCTGGAGCGACCCGGATGCGGCCCTCGGCATCCAATTGCAGCAAACCAGCAGCCAGCGCCTGCTCGAATAGCCGGGCGTCTTCGCGAGTTGCCGACGATGCAGCTTCCTGATTTTCCGCCTGCCGGATTGACGGCGTGGACGGTGCGTAGATCGCCGCCAGCCGCGCCTTGAGCAGACCAACGCTTAAAGTGATAACCAGTGCGAAGCGAATCAAAATAAATTTGCGGCGACGGCTGGCGCTGTTCAGTTTCGGTAGAGTTTCCATACGGGACCATGCGCAGCAATGTAAGGAATGGCTTGATTTGTCAGTGGCAGGCTAGTTTACTGAATTCCTGTCCTGTGCCGGGATCATCGGTTCGGAGAACAATCATGCAAAGCGGCGAGTGGATCACTATCAACAACCGGGAATACCGGGTGGGCGCGGTGCTGTCAACCGGTGCGGCAGTTACGGCCAGGTCTGGGCGGCCACCGACCCGGAAGACCGCGTCGTCGCCCTCAAGCTCATCAACACCGAAGCCATGTCGCAGGCGGATCCGGCCTTGCGCGGTCATTGGCGCGATCATCTGGAGCGCGAAATCGCCTTTCTGGATCGGCTCAACGCCGACGAATCCCGTCATGTAGTTGCCTTGCTCGATCATGGCTTGGTGGACGATCAGCCAGTGCTGGTACTGGAACGGCTACAAGCCAACCTTGGGCAATGGCTGGCGCAACAGCAGCGGCAACACGCGCCGCCCGATCTGACGCAGATTCTGGACTGGGCTGAACAGATTCTGGACGGCCTGGATGTGGTGCATGGCGCAGGCTTTGTCTACCGCGATCTGAAATTCAGCAATCTGCTGGTCGGCGAGAACGGCGCATTGCTCAAGCTGGCCGATTTCGGCTCGCTGCGGCGCGAAAACGGCGATAACACCCTTTCTTTCATTGGCACTCCGGCGACGATGGCCCCGGAACAGGCATTGCCCGATTGCCGGGGGGGGACGGTTATGAATATGCGGTGGATTACCGCGCTGATTACTACGCGCTGGGCCTGCTGCTGTTTACCCTGCTGACGGATCGCCCGACGACCGCCGCGCAACGGCGGCTGGGCCAATTACTGACGCTGCATGGGCAGCAGGGCGCGGCTCAGCATCAGGCGCAATTGGGCGGTCTGGATGATGAAGAGCGGGAAGCGTTGCAGCGATCCATTGAGTTCTGGACGATGCCGATTACGCCGGAAACTGCTCAGGGCGGCGCGGCAACGCGATTGACCGATCTGATTGTCCGGTTGGTGGCCACCGATTGCCGCGAACGCCCCGCCGACAGCCAGGAGATTCGCACGGTGCTGGATGCGGTGCGTACTGATCAGCCGAGTGCGCTGCTGCTGACCCCGGGCTGGAACACCCTGCCGCCGCCTGCCGAGCTGCTGAATCGGCCACTGCATCGAAGCGAGCGACGCCCGCCCGCCTTGCCCCGGCGCTGGGCGCTTCGTGGCAGCGGTGATTACTCTGGTGGGTACGGCGACCTGGGCCATGATCCGGCCCGACGTTGATCTGCGCCTGGATCAAGCGGCATCGTTGAATGTTGTGGCTAAGCCACCGCTGGCGGACGCCGTGACCCGGCCAGTGGAGCCGATGCAGTCGATCCCGCCGGAATCGCCCGCCGCGCCCCTTGTGGAGAATCCCGAACCCGCCGCAGCGCCTGAAACAGTCCCTGAAACAGCCTCGATTCAGGTTGCGCCCGTCGAACCGGATCACCAGCCTGAAATCGCGCTGGAACCGGAACCCGAACCGCCAGCGGTGGTGACAACGCCTCCCGCGCCAGATCGGGATGCGGTAAAGCCGGTCGCTCCGCTTCGCCCCAAAACGCCGGTGACGGGTAAAGCTAAAGCCGACAAGCCACGTCCGCCGCGCCTGATGACTCCTGAACGTCCGGCGGTGGTCAATGCGCCGGTCGCCGAGGATCGGCGGCCCAACCCGCCCCGGATCGTCAAACCGGCTCCAAAATCGGCAACTCCGGCAGA
>JAAUTD010000057.1 GCA_012031845.1 Synechococcaceae cyanobacterium SM1_2_3 | reverse complement strand
CCGCCAACTTGTAATACGCGGTATTGATGCCACTGCCTTCAGCACGACTGCATCCTCACGCAAATAATTCAATGCCCGCCCAAACCTTGATTGCCTGAGTCGCAGAAACAGGATAATAGTGATCGCGACAAAACCCCAGATCAGATAAAAAAATTGCTGCGGCTGACGAATAACAAAGCCAAACATATTAGGGCGACTAATGCCGAATATGCCATTGGCGCCGCCGGTAATGCCGAATAGATCATTGACCAGAGCAATGCGGACGATTTCACCTACGCCAATCGTGACAATCAGCAGATAATCACCACGCAAATGCACCACTGGCCGCGCCACCGCCAGCGCAAACAGACCAGCAACCAGACCACTCAGCGGCAAAGTCCACAGGATCGGGATTTGATATCGGGTATTCAGAATGGCGGCGGTGTAAGCGCCCATCGCGTAAAAGGCGGCGTGACCCATGTTAAACAATCCGGCCTCGCCCAGAATCAGGTTGAGACCGAGCGCCAGCAAGGCGTACAGGCCCACGCTGTTTAGCACGTCTACCCAATAGGCGTTGAGCAGCAACGGCGCAGCCATCAGCAACGCTGCGCCCAGACCGGCTGTCAACCTGTCAACAGGATTCATATTTTATCCGCCACCCGCTCGCCCAGCAGGCCAGTAGGACGGATGATCAGGATGACAATCAATACGCAAAAGGCTATGGCGTCTTTCCAGGCAATTGAAAAATAGGCTGCGCCCATTGCTTCAATCACCCCCAGCAATAAACCGCCTACCATTGCGCCGGGAATGTTGCCAATGCCGCCGAGAATGGCGGCGGTAAACGCCTTCATGCCGTAAACCCAGCCCATTGTGAAATTGATCTGGCCGTAATACAGCCCCACCATGAGTCCAGCTGCTCCGCCCAATGCGGGTCCCAATAGAAAAACCAGCAAAATAACCCGATTCACGTCAATGCCCATCAATCGCGCCGCGCCCTGATCAATGGCGACTGCTCGAATCGCGGTTCCAATCCGGGTTTTCTGTATAAAAACATATAAATAATCATCATTAACACTGAAGCCAGCACAATCAGCACCCGCATCAATGGAATGGAAACGCCAAAAAGATCAAGCGCAGTATTGGGCAGGACGCCATCGGGATAAACCTGAAACCGCGCGCCGTAAAGCAGCATCAGGGTATTTTGCAGAAAGATTGACGCACCCAAAGCCGACACCACTGCGGACAAGCGGGGGGATTCCCGCAAGGGGCGATAAGCGGCCCGTTCCAGAATAGCGCCTAACACCGCTGCTAATCCCATGACCATTAGCACCAGCACCAGAATACCGAGCGCCAATCCCAGCCGGTCCGTCAACGCCAGAGAAGTCAGCAAGGTCAGGCCCAGATAAGCGCCATAAGTGAATAAATCGCCATGCGCAAAATTAATCAGCTTGAGGACGCCATAGACCATCGTATAGCCGAGCGCAATCAGGGCGTAGATGCCGCCGACAGCCAAGCCATTAGTGAGTTGCTGGAGGAATTCTTCCATGCGGGAATTATGAATAGTAGGAAAGATTAACGGCGGATCTGGTCGCTAAGAACCGCCGAGTGATTGAGTTATTTACTTCTGCACCACAAACTTTCCATCGGCATCCACCTGATAAACCCGATAGACTTCACCTTGACGGTCGCCTTTGGCATCGAAAGAAATCAGGCCGCTCAGTCCAGAAAAATCCTTGAGGTCTTTATGCAGATAATCGGCAATTTTATTGCCATCCGCAGATTTGGCCCCGACTATCCCGGCTATGGCGACCCGAAAGCCATCGCCCGCCAATACCGCCCAGATTGAGGCCGGCGCTTCATTGTATTTCTTCTGGTAATCGGCCAAAAACGCCTTGGCTTCTGGCGTATCCAAATCCTGTGGCACCGGCGGACTGAGAAAATAGAAACCCTGAGCGGCTTCCTTCCCTGCAATTTTGACCAAATCAGGATTGTTGGTCGCATCGCCGCCAATAAAAGTCACTTTCCAGTTCATATCCTTTTTCTGCCGCATTAATAAACCGGCTTCGGGATAATAACCGGTGAACAGCACCACATCAGGATTGGCGCCCTTCAGTTTGGTCAAAATGGCGTTGTAGTCCCGTTCGCTCGGCGTCAATGCGTCGAAAAACACCACATCCGCGCTTTTGTTCTTCTTCAGCAGATCATTCGCTTCCTGCGCCAAACCTTTTGCATAGGACGTGCTGTCATGCAGAATGGCGACCTTTTTGAAGCCGAGCTTCTGAATGGTCTGCGCCGCCATCCGGCCCTGCTCATCGTCACGCGGCGCAGTGCGGAAGAATCGCTTGAAACCCTTTTCGGTCAGGCGAATAGCAGTAGAACCATTGGCGATCTGTGGAATGCCGGCCTCGTCGTAAATGGTCTGGCTGGCTTCGGTCACTGAGGAGCCGTAAGTGCCGACCACTGCCGCAACGCCCTGAGTCGTCAGTCGTTGCGCCGCCAGCGAAGCGGTGCGCGGATCGCCGCCGTCATCCTCGGTCACCACTTCAATCTTTTTGCCCAGAACGCCGCCCTTGGCGTTCTGTTGTTCGGCCAGCAATTCGACGATCTTCTTCATCGCCTGGCCTTCGCTGGCCCAGGAACCGGTCAGCGGCGCCATCAGGCCAATTTTGATCGTATCCGCCGCCCATGCGCTGCTGCTGGCTATCACCAAAGTAGCCACCGCTGCCCATATCCCCAGTTGTTTTCTCATTCGCTGACCTCCTCCGATGTTGGTTGGTAAAAATAAACCATAGCAGCCCCTTTCAAACAGCGTCAAACCGCCGTACCGCCGATAGTGGCTCGTTAACCTCAAAAGACGACCTATCCACTGCATCGGCTTCCTCATTGTCCTCAGCGTCATCGCTGCCGCCGGGCAACCAAGCCGCTGCGATGCCACCATTGCGAGCGCCCAAACTGGCAAAATCGAACAGGGCGTTATCGGCCAGATGCGAGGGCGCGACATTTTGCAGCGCGGCGAACAGACTTTCGATCCGCCGTGGAAATTGCTTTTCCCACTGCCCCAGCATGGCCTTAATCACCTGGCGTTGCAGATTGGGCTGCGAGCCGCATAAATCGCAGGGAATGATCGGAAACTGGCGAAGGTCGGCATAAGCGGCCAGATCGCGCTCGCGGCAATAGGCCAATGGCCGAATCACCACATGTCGGCCGTCATCACTGAGCAATTTGGGCGGCATCGCCTTGAGTTTGCCGCCGTAGAACAGGTTCAGGAACAGGGTTTCAACGATGTCGTCGCGGTGGTGACCGAGTGCAATCTTGGTCATGCCGTGTTCGGCGGCAAAGGCATAAAGAATTCCGCGCCGCAACCGGGAACACAGTCCACAGGTGGTTTTACCTTCGGGAATCACCCGCTTGACGATGCGATAGGTGTCCTGCTCGATAATGTGGAAGGGTACGCCGATGCTGCGCAAATAATCCGGCAAGACCTGTTCGGGAAAGCCGGGCTGCTTCTGATCCAGATTGACCGCGACCAGTTCAAACGCCACCGGCGCCCGCGCCTGCAAATTGCGCAGAATATCGAGCATGGCAAAGGAATCCTTGCCGCCCGACAGGCAGACCATAATCCGGTCACCCTCTTCAATCAGGTTGAAGTCCTGAATGGCGCGACCCACATTGCGCCGCAGCCGCTTCTGGAGCTTGTTGAAATTGAGTTGCTGTATTCGGATTGCCGCTGTCATGGTCATCCTCTGGGAACCGCCCGCAAGGTGGCGGACTTTAACCGAAATCAGACCCATCAGGCCAAGATCGCGGCTTGCCGGACGCAAAGCAGGGGACTAGACTCCCTGCCGATGACCACGGTTTTTTACTGTGCGTTGGGTTCCTGCCTGGTCCCTGCTGGCCGTGCTGTGCAGGTTTGTGTTTATCCGTCGGAGAGTCCGGCCATGGAGATGACTGAAATCGAAAATTACAAGCGTCAGCTCGGCGAACTGCGCGTCGAGCATCGTGATCTGGATCAAGTGATTATTCGCCTGTCTGAAGACCCCTTGGTGGATGAGCTTCAGCTCAAGCGCCTGAAAAAGCGCAAGCTCATGCTCAAGGACATGATCACCCATCTGGAAAATAAGCTCATTCCCGACCTTAACGCTTAATTGGCATCAAAAAGCGGGGCCGCTTGGCTTAATCAGGCATGGCGGCCCTTGCTTAACCCGACAGCACCGTTACCCGGCGCACTGATCCTCGTCGAAAATACCCGCTACCCTGACTGTTCTGCACCGAATCCGGTATGACCGCATTTGCGTGTTGATCATTTCCCAAGCCCTTGCTGTGATAAAGTAAATAACAACAACAGTTTTGATCCGCCGCCCCGCCATCATTGGCTAACAGGGCAGTCCCCCCATCCAAAGTCCTACTGATCGCCCCATGATCCTGAGCCGCTTCCTCAAGCCCAAGTGGCAACATACCGACCCGATGACCCGCCAGCAGGCGGTGCAGGGATTGGAAACTACCGACCCGACCCTCGGCGAACTGGCCCAGCAAGACCCCGATCCAGCCGTCCGCTGCGCGGCGCTGGAACGCCTTAGTGATCTTGACCTGCTTCGACGTCTGGCCCGCGAGGATACCGATGCTGGCGTTCAAACCGTCGCCAAAACCCGTTACTACGCCCTGCTGGCCGGCAAAACCGCCGACAGTCCAGCGCTGGCCGAACGGCTAAAGCGGCTACAGCGCGCCATGAACGCAGATTTGGCAGACTACCTGCTGCGCCATGCCTCTGAGCCGGAACTGCGGCTGGCAGCACTGGAACAGGTAGATGCAGAACTGACGCTGACCGAAATCGCCCAGCAGGATTCTCACCCGGAGGTGCGGCTGGCGGCGATGGAACGGGTTCACGATCCCGAACTGCTCGACCAGATCGCCCGCGAAAGCCGCAACCGTGACAAGCGCCTGTACCGCCGCACCCGGGAACGACTGGATGCGCTGGTCGCTGAACAAGTCGGCGCGGCCCATCGCGAGCGCCTGTGCGCCGAAATGGAAAATCTGCGTTGGGATGGCGAGAGCGGGATTAACGCCGGACGATTCCCCAAACTGGAACAGGAATGGCGCGAACAGGACGCCGCCGCAACGCCCGAACTGCGGGAACGCTACATCGAAGCCCGCAGCCGTTTTATGGCGGAGCGTCAGGCCAGCGCCGGACGGCGCAACCAGCGGCTGGAGCTGGCGGCCTCGCTGGAAATCCTGCTGGAGCGGCTACGCCAGACCACAGAGACAGACGCCGAACTTCAGGCGGCAATCCACCATGCCACTCACGATGCCCCCGCAGCCTGGGCGCAGTTCGGCCCGGCCCAGGATGCTGAAATGCGGCGGCTGGACGCCCGGTTTCAACAACTGGTGCAGGATATTCAGCAACAGGCGGGCATCGTGCAACATAGCCACGGCCGTGCCGATCGGCTGCGTGAAGTGTTGCAACAGGCGGAAGCCCTGCTGCAACAAGCCAGTGAAGTTCACGATGCCGACATCAAGCACTTGCGGCAACGCTGGGAAAGTCTGGATCGTCCCGAATCTGCGCCGCTGGCTCACGAGATGCAAAGCCATTTCGATCAACTGCTGGACCAGCTCCGCGCCCGACTGCAACGCCAGCTTCAACAGCGCGATCAGGAATGGCAGGAATTGCAGGCATTGGTCAGTCAGATTGAAACCGCTACCGAAAATGGCGAATCGCAACACGCCACAGAACTTCAGGAACAAGCCCGCAACCGCCTCAAGCACAGCATCGGCTTGAGCCGGGCGCAAATGGCGGCCATTGAGGAACGCTTGCAGGCCTGCGCCGGGCGGCTGGGCGAATTACGCGACTGGCGGCGATGGGGCGCTCATCAGGCCCGCGAACAGCTTTGCGCTGTGGCCGAAGAACTGATCGGTCTGGAGGCCACGCCGCCCGAAATTGCCCAGCGCATCCAGCAGGCGCGGGACGCCTGGAAGGCCATTGATCACCAGGAAGGCGCGGCGCCCAAAGCGTTATGGAAGCGATTCAATCTGGCCTGCGAGAAAGCGTATGCGCCCTGTCAGGCCTATTTCGAGGCGCAAAACCGCGAACGACGCCAGAATCTGGAGAAGAAACAGGCGATCTGCGCCCAGTTGGAGCAATTTGAGTCCGAAACCGACTGGCAACAGGCTGACTGGCGCGAAGCAGACCGGCTGCGCCGCCGCGCTCAGGAGCAATGGTACAAGAGCGGGCCAATTAACCGCACCGACCGTAAAACGCTGGATCGCCGCTTTCAGCAAGTTATACAGCGACTGGACGCCCATCTGGGCGCTGAGCGGGAACGTGAGCTGCAACGCCGTCAGGCGCTCATTCAGCGGGTTCAGACCTTGTTGGATAGCCCCGATCTGCGGGCCGCGATTGAATCGGCCAAGAAGGCGCAAGCCGAATGGCATCCCACTGTGCAAGCGTCGCCGCGTCAGGAACAGGCGCTATGGCAGACGTTTCGCACGGCCTGCGACGCCGTATTCGCCCGCCGCCAGGCGGAGCAGCAAGCAGTGGACGCTGAACGACAGGAACACCTGAATCGCAAACGGGAACTGTGCGCGGAACTTGAATCACTGGCTACGGCGGCTGATCTGGAGCATTGGACGCAGGCGCGAACCCGGTTTCATGCGGTGCAGCAGGAATGGGAAACCATCGGGCCGGTTCCCAAAAACGAGCAACGGGCGCTCGACCAGCGCTTTGAGACGGCGGTGCGACAATTCACCCAACAGGAACAAACCCTGCGCCGAGCCAGCATCCGCGAAACTTTCGAGCGCCTGCACCAGCGCGCCCGGTTGTGCGCCCGGCTGGAAGCCCTGCTGGCTGCGCCCGATGCCGCCGCGCTGGCCGAGACCCAGGAAATCTGGTCTACCCTGCCCGCCTTGCCAGCGGCGTTGCAGGAACCGATGCAGCAGCGGTTTGAGGCTATTGCTGAGGCTTTAACCGACAACAACAATGCGGCGCAGCCCTTGCGCATTGCTCTGGAACGCAATCTGGAGCGCAAGCGCATGGCTTGCGTCTCTATGGAAATCATCGCTGGCGTGGAATCGCCGCCGGATTGCGCTCAATTGCGGATGGAATATCAGGTCGCCCGGTTATCCGCTTCACTAGCCGGCGCAACCGCCAAAGTCGATATGGCCCACGATCCGCGTCAGTTGCGCGATCAATGGTGCTTGAGCGGGGCATTGCCTGCCGAGGCCGAAGCGCAGCTCGATTCGCGCTTCATGTGTGCGCTCAATGTCTGGCAGCAGCGGGAGGAAAGCTGATTTCCGCCGCTGCTGGATTGCCGCAAGGCTTGAAACTGGGCGATCTGGCGCTGCTGCTGCTGGCTAATGCGGCTTGGTCGCTGAATTTTCTGGCCGGCAAGGCGGGCGTCGAGCATTTTCCTCCCCTGCTGTTCACCACCCTGCGCTTCACCATTCTGTTGCTGCTGCTTTTGCCCTGGCTGCGCTGGCAACCGGGAAAAATGCGGCAAGTGCTGCACATCAGCTTCCTGCTGGGCGTTTTGCACTTCAGCATGATTTTCGTGGGGCTGAAAGCCAGCGGCGATATTGCCTCCGTCGCCATCGCCGCCCAACTCTATGTGCCCTTTTCAGCCCTGCTGGCGGTGATTTGGCTGGGTGAGCGGCTGGATCGCCGCCGCACGGTCGGCATTGCCGTCGCCTTCGCCGGGGTCGTGGTAATCGGCTTTGATCCAACGGTGCTGGCGCATCTGGATGCCCTGGCCTGGATTGCTGGCGCAGCGCTGATGATGGCGGTCGCCACCATTCTGATGCGCCGTCTGGAAGGCGTCGGGGTTTTCACGTTGCAAGCCTGGATCGGCGCAGTAGCGACGCCCTGTCTGTTGCTATTGTCGCTGCTGCTGGAACAGGGCCAGGCTGAGGCGCTGCATTCGGCGGGCTGGCTGGAGTTCGCCACTCCCCTCTACTCGGCGATTGGAGCCTCGCTGGTCGGTCATGGCATCGTCTACTATCTGCTGACTCGCTACCCGGTAAGTTTGATTACCCCACTCCTGTTGCTTGCGCCGGTGCTGGCCGTAGCTCTCGGTGTGCTGGCGTGGGGTGATGTTCTCAGTTGGAAGCTGGTCGTGGGCGGGATCATGACCTTGGCGGGCATTGCGGTCATTACGGTAGCACTGCCCGGCCACCGCGCCGCATCGGCTTGACCATCATCAGACGCCACTCCTGGCGCGCTTCAGCATTCCCGGCGCACCCGCTGCTCAATCAGTGGTTGCAAAATGATCTCCATCGCGAATCCCATCTTGCCGCCCGGCACCACAATCGTATTGCGCCGCGACATGAAGGAGTCGTGGATCATGCTGATCAGATAGCGAAAATCCGGCTGAATCTTCTTGGATCCCTTAAAGCGAATCACGACGAAGCTCTCGTCCAGCGTTGGAATATCGCGGGCGGCAAAGGGGTTGGAGGTATCCACCGTGGGTACTCGCTGAAAGTTGATATCGGTCAGCGAGAATTGCGGGGCGATGTAATGGGTGTAGTCGTACATCCGCCGCAGAATGGCGTCGGTCACCGCTTCGGCGCTGTAGCCGCGCTCGGCGGTGTCGCGGTGAATCTTCTGAATCCATTCCAGATTGACAATCGGCACTACCCCAACCAGCAAATCCACATAACGGGCGACATTGACCTTGTCGGTGACGATCCCACCATGCAGCCCCTCGTAGAACAGCAGATCGGTATCGGGCGGCACCGGCTCCCACGCGGTGAAGGTGCCGGGTTTCTGACCGTAGCGTTCCGCTTCGTCATGGTCGTGCAAATAGCTGCGCCGCAATCCGCCGCCGTGTTCGCCGTATTCCATAAACAACGCTTCCAGCCGGTCAAACAAATTGCCTTCCGGGCCAAAATGACTGAGATTCCGGCCTTCCCGCTGCGCAATTTCAACCTGTCGCTGCATTTCCAGTCGATCATAGCGATGAAAACTGTCGCCTTCGACGATGGCGGCGTTGATCCCATCGCGTCGAAAAATATGCTCCATCGCGACCCGCACGGTTGAAGTTCCGGCCCCCGATGATCCGGTGATCGCGATAATTGGATGCTGTTTCGACATAAATGCCCCGCAACTGAAACTAAAACAGCGCTATTGTACCACAGCTTATGTTGCAGTGCGGCAAAACAACTCAGGGATCAGCGCGGCCTCCATCCACATGATCGCTGCCCAGCGCCTTGCGAGCGCACAAGGCCAGCGTGATCACGAAAGCGGTCATGCCAAAACCGATCACAATCGCGGTCAGCACCAGCGCCTGCGGGACTGGATCGACATAATTCGACCGGCCTGGCTGCACGATGGGCGGAAGGTGGGTCGCCAGTCGTCCCATCGCCAGCAAAAACAGATTGACCGCGTATGACAGCAGCGCCAACCCCAGCACCACGCTAAAGCTCCGCGCCCGCAACAGCAGATACACGCCGCCAGCGGTTAATAATCCAATCATGCTGGCGATCAACAGTTCCATCCGGTCTCCCGCGCTACTGGTTCGGGTTCAACCCGACCTAATTCCAACAGAATCAGCATCACGATTCCGACTACAATCAGGTAAACGCCCAGATCAAAAACCATGACGCTGGCGATTTCAAACTCAGCAATGAACGGCAAATGAACATGGGTAAACGCCGAACTCAACAAAGGATAGCCAAACGCGATGCTGGTCAAACCCGTCAGCGCCAGCAGCAATAACCCGCTGGCAATCATCTTCGGATAATCAAGGCGCAGCTGGGCGGTGGTCCAGTGAAAATCACCGGCCAGATATTGCATGATTAGACCCAGCGCGGTGATCAATCCGGCAATAAAACCACCGCCCGGCAGATTGTGCCCACGCAGAAAAATGTAGGCCGCCAGCAACAGAGTTGCGGCAAACAGGGGACGAGCGCCAATGCGCAGTAATAAAGGATAACGTTCTGTCGCCGCCGCTGACGCGGTCATCGGCGCGGGCAACCCTCCCGCCAGCAGCGCCACAATACCCAGGGCCGCAATCGCCAGAACCGTAGCTTCGCCCAAAGTATCGAAGCCGCGAAAATCCACCAGAATCACATTCACCACGTTTGCGCCGCCGCCACCCGGCACGCTCATCGCCAAAAAGTATTCAGCCAGCGCAGCGTGCGGTGATCGGGTCAATACCCCCCCAGACCAGAATGGCAATGCCCACGCCTGCAATAGTCGCTAAAACAGCATCACTCAAACGGCGGGCCATAGAAGATTCCACCACTGCTTCTGCTGGAAAAAAACGCAGCGCCAGCAAGAATAAAATCGTGGTCACCACTTCTATCGTCAGTTGAGTCAAGGCTAAATCCGGGGCGGAAAATCGCACGAACGCCAGCACGACGACCAGGCCCACTACGCTCAGCGCCACCAAAGCAGCCAAGCGTTGCCGTTGCCAAAAAACCGTCAGCAAAGCCGCCACCGCCAGCAGCAACGCCAGCACCAGGCTCAGACTATCCAGCGGTTGCACCGGCAAATCACCGGTGAGTTTGCCGCCGCCCGCCAATCCCAAAGTCCCCGCCAGCAAAGCAGTTCCCACCAGCCAGGCCAGATAACGCTGCAACGATCCATTTCCAACCCGCTCGTCATGACGCGGGCGGCAATGATGACCAGACGCAGGCTGCGGCCAAACAGCACCTGTCCCAGCGGCAGTGGAAACTGGTCCCGCAGACGGAACAGCCAAAGCCGCTGGCTATACATCACTATTCCCCCTGCCAGCGCCAGCCCGCTCATCAACAGTGGCAGATTTAAACCATGCCAGATGGCGAGACTGTAGGGCGGTACTGGCCCGCCAACCACGCTGGCGGCAGCGACCGCCAGTATTGGCCCGACCGTATACGTCGGCGCAACGCCCACCAGCAGGCAAACCGCGACCAGGATTTCTACAGGAACCCGCATATAACGGGGAGCTCATGCGGCATTCGCGGCAGATTGATCGGTTCCCCATTGAAGAACACGTCATGAATAAACCGCGCTGAATACGCTACCGAAAATACACCCGCTATGGTCGCCAGCATCGGCAATAAAACATTGGCCTCTCCCAGCTTGGCCAAATACAGAGTCTGAGCAAAAACATTTCCTTGCTCAGAAAACCATTTAGTAGCGGCACTCCCGCCATTGCCCCTGCCGCAATAATCGCCAGCGTCCCGGTTAACGGCATATATTTGAATAAACCGTTGATCTGGCGCATATCGCGGCAGCCGGTTTCGTGATCAATAATCCCGGACGCCATGAACAGCGATGCCTTGAAAATCGCATGATTGATAATATGGAATACCCCCGCGACTGCTGTAAGCGGAGTGCCTAATCCGAATAGCAGGGTAATCAGCCCTAAATGACTGATAGTCGAGTACGCCAGCAAACCTTTGATGTCATGTTGAAACAGCGCGGCGTAAGCCGCGAACAGTAAAGTCAGCAAACCCGCGCCGCCGACCAGAAAGAACCAGGGATCGGTATCAGCAAGCACTGGAAACAGTCGAGCCAGCAGAAACACTCCCGCCTTGACCATTGTGGCCGAGTGTAAGTAGGCGCTGACCGGCGTCGGCGCCGCCATCGCTTGCGGTAGCCAGAAATGCAGGGGAAATTGCGCTGACTTGGTAAAGACGCCCAGCAGAATCAAAATCAGCATGAACAGATAGTGGGGATGCTGCTTGACCTTGTCGCCTGACGCCAGCACTGTGGATAGCTCAAAGCTGCCGACCATGTGGCCCAACAGCAGAAAGCCGCCCAGCAACGCCAGCCCACCGCCCGCCGTGACCGTCAATGCCAGCCGTGCGCTGCGTCGGGCATCGGCGTTTGGATACCAGTATCCAATCAGCAGGAACGAACTCAGACTGGTCAGCTCCCAGAACACCAGCAACAGCAGCAGATTATCGGATAGAACAACGCCGAGCATGGCCCCCATGAACAGCAGCAGAAATGCGAAGAAGCGCCCCAGATCATCGCGCTTGGACAAGTAATAGAGCGCATAAAGAATGACCAGCAAACCAATACCGGTGATCAGTAATCCAAACAGCAGCGCCAAACCATCCAGACGGAAACGCAGATTCAGACCCAGTTCAGGCAACCATTGCCAGCCGCTCTGCAGCACCGCGCCATCAAAAACCGCAGGCGACAGCCATAGCAGAAATAGCAAGCTGGCCGCTGTCACTGCCGCAGCGACCCAGGCGCAGGCATTGCGGCTGAGGTAGAGTTCAGCCAGTGGCGGCAAGCAAGCGCCCAGTAATGGAATTAGCGGGATAAATGGCAACATGTTGAAAACCAAAGGGGCGATCAGAAAGTCTGTTTCTGACCACCCCCCATTATTTGTATAAATTTGGCGCCATTGAAATGGCTGTAACAATAAATTTACTAACCAGACTGCTCCAACACGCGCCGCAATTGATAACGATAGATAAAGCCCGGCAAAGCGCCGACCGCAAACAAGCACAAGGTCACTGTATAAAATTCCCAAGCCTGCGCGTGAATATGACCTGTAGCCTTTTGTTCAAGACCCAATCCCAGACCAAGAACCAAAGCATAGAGCGCAGCCCACTCCATTAAACGTAGCCAAAAAGGCTTAATTCGCCGGTCCTGGCGAGCAATGACTAAGAACCATCGCTCGCTCAGCCAAGGCAGATTAGCCGCAACTATCGCCAATCCCAACCAGACCGCAATTACTATTCCTTGCGTCATTTGCGGCAATCCGCCCGATCAAGCCAACCTCATCAATTCAACAAGGCCGTAGCGCACCACGTCATTAACGCGGTTGGATATAAACCCAGCATCACCAACAACAAACCATTGGCGCTAATGGCAATTTCAGTATCCAGACTCATCTGGATCGGCTCGCTCTGCTCAGGTTTGTCGAAATAGAGACATTTGACGACCCGCAAATAGTAAAACGCGCCAATAACCGAGAACACGACGCCGAACAACGCCAGCCATACCAAGCCAATATTGACGACAGCCTGTAACACCATCCACTTAGCATAAAAACCAGCCAGAAAAGGGACGCCCGCCATAGACATCATGATGACCAGCATCAGCAAGGCCAGCCAAGGACTACGGTCATTCAACCCCTTGAAGTCATCGATATTCTCAGCTTCAAAACCCGCCCGGCCCAGCATAATCACCACACCGAAAGCGCCAACAGCCATCAACACATAAACAATGGCGTAAAACATCGCGGCGGCATAGCCCTCTGGCGTACCCGCCAGAATGCCCAGCAACAGGAATCCCACATGGGAAATTGTCGAATAGGCCAGCATCCGCTTGATATTGGTCTGCACAATGGCAACCAGATTACCTAGCGCAATAGACAACACCGACAGAATAATCAACATCTGTTGCCAGTCGCCTTGCAGCGTCCCTAACCCATCCACCAAAACCCGCATCATCAAGGCAAAAGCAGCCAGCTTGGGTGCTGAACCAATATAGAGGGTGACCGAAGTAGGCGCACCCTGGTAGACATCTGGAAGCCACATATGGAATGGCACTGCGCCCAATTTGAACGACAAACCCACCACCAGAAACACCAGCCCAAACACCAGAACCGGGTTATCCAGCCCTTGACGGGCAACCACATCGGACACCGCCTGAAGATCAATGCTGCCAGTAGCGCCGTAAATCATCGAAATCCCATACAGCAACATGCCTGAAGCCAGCGAACCCAGCACGAAGTATTTCATCGCAGCTTCGGATGACGTTGGAGAGTCGCGGTCAATCGCCACCAGCGCATAGAGTGACAACGATAGTAGTTCCAGCCCTAAATACACGCTGAGCAGACTGTGCGCCGACACCATGATCATCATGCCCAACACGCCGAACAGGCCCAGTACGTAATACTCGCCCTTGAATAGATTACGACGGCGCAGATAGTCACGTGAATAAAGAAAAACAGCGGCGGATGACAGAAAAATGAACAGCTTGAGCAGATCGCCCATCGCATCCTTGATGTAATGACCGAACATGGTGGTCACTGGCGCATGGGCGTAAGTTACCAGCGTCAGCAAGGCTGCGCCCAGCAGGGTGAGTTGCGCCAGCCCATAGGTGATATGACGCTGGCGCTGTTCCAGGAACACGTCGATAACCAGAACCAGACAGGTCATGGTTAGCACGAACAACTCCGGCAATACCGGCATGAAGTCAGGGGCGACGAAATTCATGGGGTTTCTCTATTCTCCGATGTCTGCTGCGACAGTTTTTTCAAAGCTTGGACACGATGACGTGTTGTAACAAATTGTCTACCGTAGCGTGCATCACTGAGGTCAGCGGGTCGGGCCACAAACCCAGCAACAACACCGCCGCCGCCAGCAGGCTCAGCATGATTGTTTCGCGGGTGTTGATATCTTTCAGCGCAGCAACGTGGCTATTGCCAATCTCACCAAAAATAACCCGCTTGACCAGCCACAGGCTATAAGCCGCGCCCAAAATCAGAGTAGTCGCCGCCAAAAAGGCAATCCAGAAACTGGCCTTGAAGCTGCTGAGAATCACCATAAATTCGCCGACAAATCCGGACGTGCCTGGCAAACCGGAATTCGCCATCGCAAATAACACCATGAACGCAGCAAATACCGGCATGGTGTTAGCGACCCCGCCGTAATCCTTGATTTGGCGAGAATGAAGCCGGTCATACAGTACGCCCACACAAAGGAACAGCGCCCCAGAAATAAAGCCATGCGACACCATCTGCACCATGCCGCCCTCAATTCCCATCGCCGCGCCACCCAGGCTGCCGGTGTGGCGGTAAATGCTGAAGACAATAAAAAAGCCCAGAGTGACGAAGCCCATGTGGGCGATTGAGGAATAAGCAATCAGTTTCTTCATATCCTGCTGAATTAACGCCACCAAGCCAATGTAAACCACGGCAATCAGCGACAGACTGATCACCAGCCAGTCCAGCAGGCTGGCGGCGTCGGGAGTAATGGGCAGCGCAAAGCGTAAGAACCCATAACCGCCGATCTTCAGCGTGATGGCCGCCAAGATGACCGAACCGCCAGTAGGCGCCTCGACATGGGCGTCAGGCAACCAGGTATGCACCGGAAACATTGGCACCTTGACCGAGAAGCCCAGCAGGAAAGCGACGAAGATGAGGGTCTGCTCGGTCATGCTCAGCGGCAGCTTATGGAATCCAGAATCGCGAAACTGGCTGGCCTGGTTGTACATGAGATCAGGCGATCAGCATGAACACCGAACCCAAAAAGGTATACAGGAAAATTTGAGCGTTAGCGTAAACCCGGCGTG
>JAAUTD010000414.1 GCA_012031845.1 Synechococcaceae cyanobacterium SM1_2_3 | reverse complement strand
CCGGCTGGAGCGGCGGCTGAGCCGGTACCGCGCCCACCTGCGCCCTCACCCTGAGCGCCGACCAGACCGTCCACCGCGATGTTCAGCAGTCTGGCCCCGCCCCGCGTCACCCTTGGCGTCCTGCGTGACGGACAGTGGTCTCTGGACGCCAACGGCAATAATCAGTGGGATGACTGTGGCGTCGATGCCTGCCACGCCTTTGGTCAGGCCGGCGACATGCCGATCGTGGGCCACTGGGACGGCGGCGACCGCAGTCGGCTCGGCGTTCTCCGCGCCGGCACCGCACAATGGTTCCTCGACCACAACGGCAATGGACAATGGGACGGCTGTGTCATCGATCACTGTTACCTGTTTGGGCAGATGGGTGATCTCCCGGTGGCGGGCGCCTGGATTGGCGGCGGCTTTGCCCAGATCGGCGTGTTCCGCAACGGTCAGTGGTATCTCGACGCCAACGGCAATGGTCAATGGGACGGCTGCGGCGCGGATCGCTGCCAGAGCTTTGGCCAGATCCACGATCTCCCGGTGGTCGGCGACTGGAACGGCGACGGCAAAACCGAAGTCGGGGTCTTCCGGGCGGGCAACTGGTATCTCGACGCCAACGGCAACGGCGTTTGGGACGGCTGCGGGATTGACCGCTGCTACCTCAAAAACCCGAATCAACTCAGCACCGGTTTTGGCTTGGCGGGCGACTACCCCATCGTCGGCGACTGGAGCGGCGACGGCGTGGTGAAAATGGGCGTCTACCGCAACGGCAGTGGGTTCTTCGATAACGGCAACGGCCAGTGGGAGGGTTGCGGCATTGACGCCTGCGTTCTTAAACTCCCGGAGCAGCCCAATACCGGTTTCGGTCTCCCCGGCGACCTCCCCGCCGTCGGCCGCTGGTAACCCACTGAAACAACGCCCCGCGTCGGCTCACCGGCGCGGGGCGTTGTTTTGAGCAAGACCATACTGTTCCAGCAGAGGAATCCGGTCGGTGCGATCCTGATCAGGTCTTTCGTTCCATCCGTTCGCCCTGAGCCTGTCGAAGGGCATTGATAGGTAAAAACCGGGGTTCGACCGGCCCACCCCGAACGGTTTTTTGAACCTGAAGCGAAAGTCCTGCTGATAAAAATAACCCTCCCGGAGCATTTTGCTGAAGTTGCTGATCTGGGCTTTAGCTCTTACCTGTGGGTAGCACTGCCAGTTTCGTCTGCCCGATCATGCCTGCACTGCGTGTGTATCATTATGGCTTGCCCTTTCCTGCACAGAACTTTTTAATCCCCCATCTCCTGACTACTACACTATCCAGGATATCAACCGATAAGCGCACCACAGCCACCGCCCACCAGGATGATCGCCATTCAATGACCACTCTGCTCTACACTCATCCGGTTTGTCTGGAACATGACACCGGCTTTGGCCACCCCGAAAGCCCGGCCCGGCTGACCGCAATTTTGAATGCGCTTCGAACTGCGCCCTTCGCTGCGCTGGAATGGCGCGAGGCCCCACTGGCGACGGTCGAACACCTGACCCGGATTCATGGCGCGGCCTATGTGCAGCAGGTGTTCGCTCGCGTTCCCAAGCACGGTCATTATGCTCTGGACGGCGACACCATTCTTTCCCCGCAGTCCGGCGATGCCGCGTTGCGGTCTGCGGGCGCGGTCTGCGCGGCGGTAGACGCCCTGATCGCCCATCAGGCCCGCAATGCTTTTTGCGCGATCCGCCCGCCCGGTCATCACGCCAAGCCGAATCAGGCGATGGGTTTCTGTGTGTTCAATAATGCGGCGATTGGCGCAGCGCACGCCCGTGTTGCTCACGGCCTGGAGCGGGTCGCGGTGATTGATTTTGACGTGCATCACGGCAACGGCACTCAGGCCGCGTTCGAGCGCGATCCGTCCTGTCTCTATATTTCTCTTCATCAGGCGCATATCTACCCCGGTTCCGGGCGTCGGGATGAATGCGGGGTGGGCAACATCGTCAATGCGCCGCTGCTGGCCGGCAGCGGAACGGCGGATTTACAGCACTGCTGGCGGCAGGACATTGAACCGGCGCTGCGGAAATTTCAGCCGCAACTGATCCTGATCTCGGCGGGATTTGACGGGCATTACCTGGACCCGCTGGCCGAACTCAATTTCAACGAGAGCGATTACGAGTGGCTGACCCGGCAAATTCTGGCGCTGGCGGCGGACTGTTGCGCCGGGCGGTCATTTCGGCGCTGGAGGGCGGCTATAACCTGGCGGCGCTGGCGGCCAGCGTCGCGGCGCACGTCAAGGCATTGATGGAAGCGCCGGATGACGCGGTTTCAGGCGACGGCCAGCAGTAACGCCGCCCCGTTTACACCATTTGCACATCCACCTGCTTGCCCAGCACCCGCGCCGCCCGTTCCAGATGATCCAGCCGGGCGGCGTGATTCAGGTTCAGCAAACGCTCCACTTGCGGGAGCCGCCAATCCAGCCGCCGCGCCAGTTCCGCCTTGCGCACGCCCTGTTTGAGCATTTCGTTGTGCAGCAACACTTTGAGCGACAAGGCGGCGGGCAAGGTCACGGTAAAACTTCTCCCAGTCGGCGGCGAAGGCAGTGGAATCGGGCGGCGCGTTTCCTGATACAGCTCCAATGCGCTTTCCAGCGCATCGCGGGCGTTCAGCAAGGCTTCGTCCTCATCGTCGCCGACCGAGTGCATTTCGGGAATCTCGGGGCAATCAACCAGATAGGCCCCGGTTGATTCATCAAGCTCAAGCACTACCTGATAATTCAGCATGTTATTTCAACCTCAAGTCTTTTTTAATGGATTCAACCAGCGGTTTTGGTATTTCCTTCGCGCCGTGGTCTGGAAATATGGTCTGACCACCGTTAAGCGCCACCTTAAAGTGGCTGCCTTTTCGCTGAGCTAAACGCCAGGCACCAGCAGATGCATGCCACGATACAGCGAGGCGTCGTCAACGGTGTACCCTGCCATGGCGATGGCCAGCGCGGCGTCGGTGTCGTTCAGGTTGTTGAACGACAGCTCCTTTGCCCTGAATCTGCTTGGCGCGGGCGAGGCCCATGGCTCGCCGGCGGTGGCGTAGAACGGCGGCACGCTGGTGCGGGTTCTCGCCGTAGCGCAGGAGGCTCC
>JAAUTD010000413.1 GCA_012031845.1 Synechococcaceae cyanobacterium SM1_2_3 | reverse complement strand
CGGCGTCGCGGTGCTGGTGGACGCGATGACCGACAACCGCAATCGCACCCGTGGCCGAAGTCCGCCACGCCTTCGGCAAATGCGGCGGCAATCTGGGCACCAGCGGCTCGGTGGCGTTTCAGTTCACCGAGCGCGGCATCCTGAGCTATCCGGCGGGCAGCAATGAAGACCGGATCATGGAAGTGGCGCTTGACGCAGGCGCCGATGATGTCGTCAGTGATGACGAAGGCTGGATTGACGTGCTGACCGATCCGGCGGCGTTTGAGCCGGTCAAGCAGGCGATGATCGCGGCGGGCCTGCAACCGGACGAGGCGGAGGTGACGATGCGCGCCGGTTCCAGCATCCGTCTGGGATTCGAAGATGCGCAGAAAATGGTCAAGCTGCTGGAAATGCTGGAGGATTTGGACGACACCCAGAACGTCTATTCCAACGCCGACATTCCCGATGATGTTCTGGCGAAACTTTGAGCGTGACCACCCTACGGCTGCTGGGTCTTGATCCAGGTTCGCGGATCACCGGTTATGGCGTTATTGATCTGGATGGGCCGCGCAACCGTTACGTCGCCAGCGGCTGCATCCAGACCGATAGCAGCCGACCAGTCCCGGAGCGGCTGAAGACCATTTTTGAAGGGGTGGCCGAGATTGTTCGCATTCATCAACCGGCGGAGGTCGCGGTTGAACAAGTCTTCATGCACCGCAATCCCGATTCGGCGCTCAAGCTCGGTCAGGCACGGGGCGCGGCCATTTGCGCGGTGGTCGTCGCCGGAGTGCCGGTCAGCGAATATGCTGCCCGCGCCATCAAGCAGGCCGTGGTCGGCAATGGCGCGGCGGATAAAGCTCAGGTGCAGCGCATGATCAGTCTGCTGTTGAATTTGCCGGAACCGCTGCAAGCGGACGCCGCCGACGCGCTGGCAGTCGCCATCTGTCACGGTCATACCCGGCAGACCTTGCAACGGTTCGGCGTCGCGGCGGCAATGCTGGGACGGCGGCGATGATTGGCCGGTTGCGCGGGCTGCTGGCGTGGAAACAGCCGCCATATTTGCTGATTGACGCCCACGGGGTCGGTTATGAACTGGAGGCGTCGCTGACCACGTTCCAGACTTTACCGGAATTGGGCGCGGAAGTGACGCTGCTGACTCATCTGACGGTGCGGGAAGACGCGCATACGCTGTATGGCTTTGCCAACGCGGCGGAACGCAGCCTGTTTCGCAACCTGATCCGGTGAGCGGGATTGGCCCACGGCTGGCACTGCTGATTCTGTCGGGGATGAGCGTGGAACTGTTCGGGCGCTGTGTGCGCGAAGGCGACGCGGCTTCACTCACTCACCTGCCGGGCATCGGCAAAAAGACCGCCGAGCGGCTGATCATCGAAATGCGCGACCGGATCGGCGAATTGGGCCTTGATCCGACCGCCATCGTATTGCCGGGCGGACGCGCTGTGACTCCGGCGATCAATCCGGTGGACGATGCCATCAGTGCGCTGGTGGCGCTGGGCTATAAGCTGCCCGAAGCCTCGCGCATGGTGCAATCGCTGGATATTGAGGGATTGAGCAGTGAAGCGATTATTCGGCAAGCCTTGCAAGCCAGCGTGCGGCGTTAAGCAAAACTTCAGCTTTAACCCGCACACTTCCCCGTAACCATCACTAGCAACCGCGTCGTCCGCCCATGAATCCATCGGATCGTTTAATTGCTCCCGCCGCCAGCAGCGAAGATATTTCGCTGGATCGAGCGGTGCGTCCGAAGCGGCTGGCTGAGTACATCGGCCAGCAGGCCATGCGCGAACAGTTGGAGATTTTCATTCACGCCGCCCGCGCCCGCCGCGAAGCGCTGGATCATGTGCTGCTGTTCGGGCCGCCGGGGCTGGGCAAAACCACACTGGCGCATATCATCGCCGCCGAAATGGGCGTCAACCTGCGCCAGACTTCCGGGCCGGTGCTGGAGCGGCCCGGCGATGTGGCCGCGCTGCTGACCAATCTCGAACCGAATGATGTGTTGTTCATTGACGAGATTCATCGCCTGAGTCCGGTGGTCGAGGAAGTGCTGTATCCGGCGATGGAGGATTATCAGATTGATATTCTGATTGGCGAAGGCCCGGCGGCGCGCTCGATCAAGCTGGATTTGCCGCCGTTCACCCTGGTGGGCGCTACGACGCGGGCCGGATTGCTGACCTCGCCGTTGCGGGATCGCTTCGGGATTGTGCATCGGCTGGAATTTTATACGCCGGAAGAATTGACTGAGATCGTGGCCCGGACGGCGCGGATTCTCGGCGTGGAAACCGATGTTCCCAACGGCGCGGCGGAAATAGGTCGCCGTTCACGCGGTACGCCCCGCATTGCTAATCGCTTGTTGCGGCGGGTGCGCGATTTTGCCCAAGTGCGCGCCAATGGCCGAATTACGGTGGAAGTGGCGCAAAAGGCGCTGGATATGCTCAAGGTGGATGAACGCGGATTTGATGAGCAGGATCGGCGCTTGCTGTGGCTGATGATTGACAAGTTCAGCGGCGGGCCGGTGGGTCTGGACACGCTGGCGGCGGCGCTGGGCGAAGAACGCGATACGATTGAAGATATATTGGAGCCGTTTCTGATTCAGCAGGGCTTTCTGATGCGGACTCCACGCGGACGGGTAGCAACCGCCCATGCCTATCGCCATTTTGACTTGACGACCGCGCCACCGGCAATTGTCGGCGATCTGTTTGGCGGCGCTGCGCCCTGACGCGATTTTATGGCTTGGGCGGTTCGGGCGGTTCGGGAACAGGCGGCGGCGCGATTGGGGCAGGTTCTGGCGGCAGTGGCGTCACCGCAGGCGGATAAAGAATTTCAATGGCAATGTCGTATTCGTCTACGCTCAGGGTTCCATCGTTGTCGCCGTCAGCCGCGTTAAAATCCAGTTTTTCAATCGTAGCCGCTTCGTCGGCGCTGATCAGACCGTCGCCGTCGGTATCCACTTCCTCAAAAGTTAATGGAGTTGCCGCGAAAACGAAGGCGGCGGCCAGTAATAAAGCGGGCAGAATAACAATACGCATGGGGAATCCTCAGCAGGATCAGGATTGATTCGGTTTATTACCATCGGCGGCGGTTATTGCTTTCTCGATTTGC
>JAAUTD010000412.1 GCA_012031845.1 Synechococcaceae cyanobacterium SM1_2_3 | reverse complement strand
GCCTCGCCTTCGGCCACGACATCGCCGGGCTGATCGCTGATCTCAAATCGTTGGGAGACATGCCGCACCAGTTTGCCGACCGCCAATCCGGGACTGGCTCCCAAACCGTAAACCGTGCGGGGCGCACCGCTGGGCGTCCATTCCGGCGCAATTTTGCGGGCGGCCAGCGCATTGCGGCGGGCGCGTTCGGCATCGGCCTGTTCCACGGCGGACAAACCGCGCACCGTGTCATGCAGCGCATTCAGCGCCCGTTGCGCGTCAGCGCGCGAGCGGCGAGCCGCAGGGTCGTACCGCAGGTGACGCCGAGAGCGAGCAGGTCGGTCAGCCCTTTGGCGTCGGCGAATTCGGCATCCTTGTAAATCCGCAACTCGCAAGGAAAGCGTTTGGCGGTTTCGACCCAGCGAGTTCGCGGGGCGAGCGTGCAAACCGTTGGGATAATCCATGATCCAGGTGACTTCGGCATCCGTCGGCCAGGGCGGCGCGGCGGGCGCTTCCAGGGCGGGAGCGGGTTCTGCGGCATCGCCCAGCGCGGCGATCAGCACCAGCGGATTATCGGCATGAATCAGAATGTCCAGCGCTTCGGGCTGCTGCATCAGCCGGGTCAACCGCCGCAGCAGGGCGATGTGTTCATCAGACTGGGCGGCGATAGCCACCACCAGATGCGCTTTCTGACCCTCATTCCATTCGATCCCGTCGCGCAATTGCAGAATGGCGACGCCGGTGTGATGGATCAGATGGCGGTGTTCGATCATCCCGTGGGGAATGGCGACCCCACCGCCGAGAAAGGTGTTCGCCACCTGTTCGCGCTGGCGCAGGCTGTCAATGTAGCCGGGATCAATGTAACCGGCGTCGGCGAGCATCTGCCCGGCGAGGCGGATCGCTTCGTCCTTGTTGTCGGCGTGCGCATCCAGCCGGATGCAGGATTTAGTAATCGTTTTCATATTTTCCTCCAAATGGTGATAGGTGATTTATCACAGGAAAAATGTAATCGTTTACATCAAGAAGGTCAAGAAAATTGTTGGGAGGCAAAACGGATGAAAGCTTATGAGAAACGACACCGGCCAAATCTATGGCGCGTGCCTGGATCAAATCAGATCAACGCGCTCTTCAAGGAAATTGGCAACGCCGGGTAAACCTTGCCGGCGGATGCTGGCCACAAACTCTATGGCGGAAACTGGGGGATTACGCAAACTGGCCCGCTGCTCTTTGGCGACGCGCTCAAGAATCGGTGGCTCCAAATCCGCCAGATCGAGAATGAAATCATCTGGATGTAGGGCAAAGATCTCAAATTCGCTCAAGATTTCGCTTGGAAAATCCTTTAGATTCATTGTCACAATCGTGGCAGCTCCAACGCGAATGGCCGCCGCGAGTACATGCCGATCATTGGGGTCGGGGAGCTTGAGTCCCTCAATAATGTGTTCGTAGCCGGTGATTAAACAATCCTCGACCGCGTTGTTGGCCAACGTTACGATCCGATCCAGTTGTTGCCGAGTGAGATCGTTGCGATTGGCCAGCAAACTTTTGGTCCACTCTTCGTGGATTTGCGTGGTCCAGCGCGCCCGGAACCGCCGCGTCACCGCCAGCCGGATGAGCAGATCCCGAAGCGTCGCTGGATAGAAAACACAAGCGTCATAGACCACAGTGAAATTAGCCATTCAGTCATTCATCCCAAGTTCTTGCCCCAGCCTCGACAATTCATCAACGGCCTGGCGGCTGATTTCGTCTATTTTCTCCCTGTAAGCCAGCAGATCCTCATATTTGATGCGGCGATGCCGTCCGACCTTGGTGAAGCTGATTTTGCCGCTTTCCAGCAACTTCACCAGATAGGGCCGTGAGACGTTGAGCAGGTCTGCCGCTTGCTGGGTCGTGAGCGTATGCCCGATGGGAACCAGCGACACCGCGTTACCCTGCGCCATCTGGTCCAGAATATCCGCCAGCAACCGAATCGTGCTGATCGGCACAGTGATCTCATCGTCGCCGTCAACCAGGCGTAACCGGGCAGCGTCACCGTGACCGATGATTGCCGCCAGTTTTCGGCTGCTTTCGGCGGCAAGCCGGGCTTCCTCTTTAGTAGGAAGGGTCGGATTTTTGAGGAATGCGAGCGCCATGATGATCTCCTGTCTGGATAAATTTGTATTTTTATGGATTCTTGGCCGTATTTATATCCGATTATTCGAAATAATCGAAATTGATTGTTGCTATCACTGTTTGGATTTATTGGCATAAGTTTTCTTGGTGTATTGAAGTTGCGGCTGGCTACAAAGTCTGTAAACGATTTTATTGTTCCTTCAACAAACTTCCACGAACAACAGATCTTCATGGTCAATCAGCTTGTCATCGTGCAATAATTGATGTAATCGTTTTCTTTATGTTTCAGAGGAGAAGCACAAAATGGCTCAGATCAAGGATGTCGCCAAAGAGGCGGGCGTTTCGGTAGCCACAGTGTCACGGGTGATGGCCGGCCATACCGGAGTCAATGACGCTACCCGCCAGCGGGTGTTGGACGCTATTCAGGTGCTGGGCTACCGCCCCGATCTGGCGGCGCGGCGGTTGCGCTCGCGGCGAACTGACACCATCGGCCTGATCGTCTCGGATATTCGTAACCCTTTTTTTACTGAAATCAGCCGCGCGGTAGAGGATGTGGCCTATCAACACCGGATGCGGGTGATCCTCTGCAACGCCGATGAAGACCCGGAGAAAGAGGCGCTCTATCTTGATCTGATGCGGGATGAAAATGTCAGTGGGGTGATTTTATCGCCAACCCTGCCGCTGCTGGCGCGATTCAACCCCGGCGATTATCCGTTTCCAATCGTGCTGGTTGACCGCTGCGACCGCGATACCGCCGCTGATGCGGTGGTGCTGGATAACGCCGATTCGGCCTATCGCCTGATCAGCCACCTGATCCGGCAGGGTCATCGGCGGATTGGATTTCTCTACGGCGCAACCAGCGCTACCGGCCGCCAGCGCCAGGAAGGCTATGTTGCCGCAATGACCGCTCACGGCCTGGATGTAGAAGCGCAAGCCGTGGCGGCGACCGTGGACGCTGCTCGCGCCGCCGCCGCCGAGTGGCTGAAGCGCCCGCCGTTGCCCGAAGCG
>JAAUTD010000056.1 GCA_012031845.1 Synechococcaceae cyanobacterium SM1_2_3 | reverse complement strand
CTTTCGCTTCGGGTTCAAAAACCGCTCGGGGTGAGCCTGTCGAACCCCGCTTTTTACCAATGAATGCCCTTGGACAGGCTCAGAGCGAGTGGATGAAGCGAAAGTCCTGAACACTTCAGCGATTCCTCAAGTCCCTCTTCCGCTACGGCCTCGACTTCCTCCGCAACATCGCACTGAACCTCAACGAGAAATTCCAGGAATTCCTGTGGGGTCTGGAGATTTTGTCCTGTATTTAGCTCCGGACCAAAAAAGCCGTATTGCAGAAAGCTGGTTGATGTCCATAGTATTGAGATATAGGTAATCGGGTGGAAGTTAACCCAACAGGAGCCGCGCCAATGGCCAATCTTGAAGTTCAAGCGTTTGGGATGATGACGCTGGTGTTTGGTACGCCACCAGCGATGATGTACCCGGTCTGTGCGTCCAAGCGGATAGTTTTGATGAACGGATAGAGATCGCCAATGGCTTAACACCCGATCTGCTGGAACTCAATTATGTGGAGATTACCGCGCCTTACTTGCTCCATTTCACCGCAGAGCGTACCGCCATTGTGCAGGCGGCTTAATGACGCCCATGTATATCGATCTGATCAGGCGGTTGAAAAATACTCCAATGGGCGATGTGAATTGCGGCTTGATTTGCGAGATCGCAGAAGGCGCGCCAGATTGGTTTAGATCGGGCTTCACCTACTGCGCTTTGCATGATTCCGTATGCCAACCGGAATATCGAACTCCTATCAGCCCACACTCATCCAGCAATTTGGGTTTCAAATCGTCAATCGCGGTCCAGTAACCACATTCTTGGAAGAACAAGGTTTCCTTCCAGCCAAGCAGCAATCCACGATCTGTGATGAGCGTGATGTAACCGCGTTCTCGGTAATGACTGCTATCAATCGAGTAACACGTTGCAGCGCCCGCTTTTGGAGTCTCTAGCCGCAGATATTAACCAATGGCGCTAGTTTAATTCACAGATTGAAGTCGGCGATGGACAAGGGCGCGAAGCCCTGTCATTGAATGAGAAGATTGAAGGCGGTGACGGTGAATGCTAACCAAGCCAAAACCTAGTCTGTCACGCGATGCATCATCTTCTGGTTATAACTGATGAGGGTCAACATCGAAAACGTAGACGGTCAATTGATCAGAAAAACGCTAGTTGAGGTGTCGGCTGTGTTAGCCAAAGCTAACGAGAAAGAGATCAGTTGCCATGAAGTTTCGCCTTCAGGATACGGAATTTACTGGCGATTGCTTGATGAAGATATCGCTATTGATGGCTTATTGGGCATCACCCATACCCCTGCGCAATGGAAGGAAAGCGCCTAGCCTGGACATTGATCATGCTAAATATGAAGGCAGGGAAGATAACCGTGTTGTCTGAACCGTTAATTCACCCAGATGAGCAGGATTTCGTTGATGCGAATCAGCGATTCGGACTTCTTGATCATGATCGTGATTAACCCCTGACCCACCGCGCCGGAAACATTATGTCAAACACGCTGCATCTGGTTATTCCCGGCCTGCTGGGACCGTGGCTGAACAATCAAGGCGAATTTGCGCGATGCCAACTAGAAGCGCCTGCGCTGGAATGGCTGTTGGCCCGCGCCAGCAGTCGCCCGGCTTTGTCCACTGCTGACGCGGCGCTATTGCAACTGTTCGGCGTCCCGATAGCTGATCACGCCGATTTGCCGGTGGCGGCGCTGACCCTACTGGCTGACGGCGACGAAATTGGCGACCGCCATTGGTGGCTGCGAGCCGATCCGGTGCATTTGCGCCCCGATTTACACGGCGTCCTGCTGGCTGATGCGCGAGTGCTGGCGATAACACCGGGCGAAGCAGCGGAACTGACGACGGCGTTCAATCAGACCTTCGCTGAGGACGGTCTGGTTCTGGAAGCCCTCAATTCAATCCGCTGGTATCTGCGGTTGCCCGCCGATCCCGGTTTGCGCACCCAACCGTTGGCTCAGGTCATCGGGCGCAACCTGAATGCCTTTATGCCTTACGGTTCCGCCGCTCGGCGCTGGAATGGGCTATTGACCGAAATTCAAATGCTGTTTCATCACCACCCGGTCAACCGAATGCGCGAGGCGCGTAATCAGCCGTTGATCAATAGCGTCTGGTTCTGGGGCGGCGGTTGCTGCCCGTTGAGCGCCCATTCTCCGGCAGCCGGGCTGTACGCCAGCGATGCGCTGACTCGTGGTTTGGCGCAACTGGCGAATGCCGCAGTCAGGCCGGTTCCTGATCACGCAAAGGAATGGCTGGATGCCGCCGGGAGTGAGTCAAGCAGTCTGGTTGTGCTGGAAACCACCCGCTACGACCCCGCCGATAGTGAACCGGGCGATTGGCTGGAGCATATCGCCGAATTGGAACGGGCCTGGTTTGCGCCCTGCCGACGGCTGCTTCAAACCGGCAGGCTGGCGGCTCTGCATCTTCATCCTGCTAACGGATGCAGCTATAGCATGACCAGCGCGGCCCGTTGGCGGCTCTGGCAACGCCCCCGTCCGCTTTCCCGCTATTTCAGCTAAATCAAAAAGTTAAATTCCTATGCCCAAATCCACCACGATCATCCGCCGTCCTCGCGCCGCCAGCGCCGATCTGCCGGGTTCGCCGCTGTTGCAGCGCATCTATGCCGGACGCGGCGTGCGGTCTGCGGATGAACTGGATAAACGCCTGGCCCTATTGCCGTTGCCTGCGGCGCTGAAAGGGATCACTGAGGCGGTTGATTTGCTGGAACAGGCGCTGCGCCAGCAATGGCGGATCATCATCGTGGCTGATCTCGACGCCGACGGCGCCACCAGTTGCGCGTTGGCGGTACGGGCGCTGCGAGCGTTGGGCGCATTGAACGTGGGTTATGTCGTGCCTAACCGCTTCATTCACGGCTACGGCCTGACCCCGGAAATCGTGGCGGTCGCCGCTCGTGACCAGCCGGATTTGCTGATTACGGTGGATAACGGCATGTCCAGTCATGAAGGCGTCAATGCCGCTCATGCGCTGGGTATCCGGGTGCTGATTACCGACCATCATTGCCCGGCGCCGCTGTGCCCGCCGCCGGATGCGCTGGTGAATCCCAATCAACCGGGCGACGCTTTTCCCGGCAAGCAACTGGCGGGAGTGGGCGTCATTTTCTATGTGCTATCGGCGTTGCGCAGCCGGTTGCGGGAAACCGGCTGGTTTGCGGCGCAAAATCGGCCTGATACCAACATGGCCCAATTTCTCGACCTGGTGGCGGTGGGTACGGTGGCCGATGTGGTGCCGCTGGCGCATCTGAATCGGGTGCTGGTTGAACAGGGCTTAAAGCGGATTCGTCAGGGTCTTTGCGTTCCCGGCATCGCGGCCCTGTTCACGGTGACGGGCCGCTCTCAAACGCGAGCTACGGCGGGCGATGTCGCTTTTCAATTGGGGCCGCGCCTGAATGCCGCTGGTCGCCTGGCTGACATGAGCCTGAGCATTGACTGTCTGCTGTGCGACGACCCGGCGCGGGCGCTGAAACTGGCGCAGGAGTTGAACCGGCTGAACGGCGAACGGCGAGTCATCGAAACCGAGATGAAAGCGCAGGCGTTGCAACATCTGGATCGATTGCACCTGGATGACTGCGAATTACCGTTCGGTTTGTGCCTGTTCGATCCCGACTGGCATCAGGGCGTGATTGGGATTCTGGCCGGACGGATTCGGGAACAGGCGCATCGTCCGGTGATCGCTTTCGCGCCTGATAGCAGCGATGGCCTGTTGCGCGGTTCGGCGCGTTCGGTCAGCGGCGTTCACATTCGCGATGTGCTGGCGGCGGTGGAGGCGCGGCAACCGGGCTTGATTAGCCGATTTGGCGGTCATGCCGCCGCTGCTGGCTTGAGCTTGCCAGCTACGAATTTGCCCGCGTTTCAGGCCGCTTTCGATGCCGAAGTGCGCCGTCAATTACGACCAGAAGATATCAATGGCTATTTGTGGAGCGATGGCGAACTGAGCGCGGCTGAACTGTCGCTCGAATTAGCCGGGCAATTGCGGGAGGCCGGGCCGTGGGGTCAGGGTTTCCCCGAACCGCTGTTTGATGGGGTGTTCGAGGTGATTTCGCACCGGGTCATGAAGGAGCAACATCTGAAACTGGCGTTGCGGTTGCCGGGAAGCTCTCAAATCCTGGAAGCAGTCGCGTTTAATCAGGTTGGCGATTTCATTCCGGGCACGGCGCGATTAAGAATGGCCTACCGGCTGGATGTGAATGAATGGCAAGGCAAACAGCGGCTGCAATTGCTGGTTGAGCATTTGGAACCGTAATCTGGCGCCGCCTCGCAAAGTCAAAATCCGATACATCACAAAAAATTCACTTGCTCTGTTTATCCTCTCAAGGCTTTTTCTCCCCCCACTGAGGAAATACCCATGCGCATTCGTCCCCCGTTCGCCCTGCTGACTTTGCCGTTGCTGCTGCTCGGCCTTTCCGCCTGCAATGATGACGACAGCGGCGCTGTTATCACTCAGCCGGTGACTGTCACCCTCCTGCACAGCAACGACACCCACAGCAATCTGGAGCCGTTCACGCCGACTGGCGAACCGCAACAGGGCGGCGTCACCCGCCGCAAGACCCTGGTGGATCGGGTGCGCGCCAGCGAGCCGAACGTGCTGGTGGTGGATGCGGGCGACTTTATGCAGGGCACGCTGTTTTATAACGCCTGGAAAGGTTCCTCCGACATCATGGCGATGAACGCGATTCGCTACGATGTCGCCACCTTTGGCAATCACGAATTCGATCTTGGCCCCAAGGAACTGGGTCGGGTATTGCGCGGCGAACCAGTGACCATCGCCAACACCCAGTACAACACTGAAAAACCCAATTTCCCCATTGTGTCCACCAATGTGGACGCCTCCGCCGAACTGGCCTTGAATGGCCTGTATCGCAAGAGTCTGATCATCGAACGCGGCGGTGAGAAGTTTGGCATTCTGGGCGTCACCACCGACACCACTGCCAACATTGCCAGCCCTGGCCCGAATGTGAAGTTTCTGGATTATGTGACCAGCGTCCAGGCGGAAGCCGACAATCTGCGCGCTCAGGGCGTGAACAAAGTCATTCTGCTTTCGCATTACGGTTATGGGGTGGATGTGGTCAGGGCGAAGCAACTGTCCGGGGTGGACATTATTGTGTCCGGCCATGATCACGCGCTGCTGGGCAATCCGGCGGACATTGAAAAAGTCGTTGCTGTCCAGAAAGATCGAGTCAAGGGGCCGTATCCTACAGTCATTAAGGATCGCGACGGCAACAATACCCTGATCGTCAGCGCCTACGAATGGGGCCGCTGGCTGGGACAAATCAAGGTGACGTTCGATGCTAACGGTCTGATTCAGGATGGCGCGTGGCAGGGCAATCCAGTGTTCGTGCGCGGTTGCGACGGCGCCGATTGCAGCAAGGAAGCCGCGCCGGAAGACCCGACGCTGAAAGCCAAGGTGGCCGAATACAAAGTCCCGATTACGGCATTAAACAGCGTCATCATCGGTCAGACCTCGGTCGCCTTCGACGGGACCCGCGAGCCGGGATTGCGCACTCAGGAGATGCCGCTCGGCAATCTGATTGCCGACACCATGTTGCGCTATGCCGGCGCTTCCTATGGGGCCAAAGTGGCGATCACCAACGGCGGCGGCATCCGCGCCGGGCTGCCTGCTGGCGATGTCAACTTTGGGCAAGCGGTGACGGTGCTGCCGTTTGGCAACACCATCTCGGTGCTGGATTTGACCGGCGCGGAACTGGTGGCGGCGCTGGATAACGGCCTGAGCAAAGCCTATGACCCGGCGACGAACACCACCCGCTCTACTGGCGCGTTCCCGCAGGTGTCCGGTCTCAACGTGACTTATTGCAAAACTCCGCTGCCTGCGGTTTGCCCCGGAGCCTTGCGTTCCGGGGGCCTGGTCACCAGCCTGAAAGTTGGCGATCAACCGGTGAATCTGACGGCGACCTACCGCATCACCACCAATAACTTCATGGCGGGCGGCGGTGATTTTTACGCCACGTTCAAAGCCGCGTGTGATCGGGCGGCCAGCGGCGGTTTCTGCCAGGATAGCGGAGTATTGATGCTGGATGCGTTGGTAACCGAGTTCCAGACCCGTTCGCCGGTGAGTCGTCAGGTGGAAGGGCGCATTGTCGCGCAGTAGTAGCGGATGTAGATATGGTGAGTCGATCCACCCCGCCCCTTCGGGGTGCTCCTCCTTAGCCAAGGAGGGGATCAACTGCGTAGCGGGTTTACCTTTCCCCTCCTTGGATAAGGAGGGGTGGCGCAATGCGCCGGGGTGGTTCGATCTTTATCTCAAGCCAGCGTCACTACCTTATTTTCGCCCTTACGATAGGCATACCGTTTGATCCGCACCTTGCCCGCCAGCGCCTTGGGATCGTCGTAGTAGGATTTGCTGACTTCCGCGCCACCCAGCAGATGGTACGCGGCTACCGTTTGCTCGGCGGTGACTTCAAACAGCACAAAGCCGTGACTGACGCTGTCGGCCAGCACCAGCTTGTTAAATCCGGCTTTCAAGGTCGCATCAAGATTAGTCACCAACAATTCCTGCAATCGCTGTTGCTGGGCTGGCGTGAACCCGGCGGCGACCACCTGAATCGCAGTGCCGACAAAGTTTCCAAAGGTTTCCGATGACACCGCTGGCGAAGTAAAGTCAGCGACGCCGCCATGATCGGTGACATAGGCGGCGTGAATGTCGCCGGCAAACAGGAAGCTGTTGCCGCGCTGCTTCAGGGCGGCCAGCAATTGCGCCCGCCGGTTGGGGAAACCATCCCATTGATCCACGTTGACCAGAAACCGGGTCTGATAATCGGCCGGTAACGTCGTTTCCGCTGATAAATCCCAGACCAGCGAGGTGGTGGAAACCGAGCTGGCGACCGCCATAAACGTCGCGTCGGAACTGGCGAGACGCTGATTGAACCAGGCTTGCTGGGTATCGCCGAACACGTTTTCCCGATTCTGACCGGTGGCCTGCTGATAAGCGGCATAGAGCGAATAGGTGGCTTCCACCACGCCGTACCGCGATCCAAATTCGCTGAAAAACGCGGTTTTGCCCAGATGCAGATAAGCGATGCCGCGATCCAGGGCGCTATACACCGGCTCCTCGATCAACGGCAGTGGACTGGCGCCAGGAATCTGACCGGCGGCAACCGCAGCGTTGAAGAGTTGAATGAGTTGATTCACCACGAAGGCGCTGGTTTTCCCCGCGAGATCGGCGGTGGCCTTGGTCGCGGCCTGGGCTGCGGGCAATCCGGCCTGGATGTACGCCTGGGTCAGCACTGGAACCAGCGCCGGTTGATAGGCGTTCCACGGCGCAACGCTTAAATCCACATAGGGGCCGAAAAAAGTCTTTTGCTGTTCATAAATCGCCGCGCCATTGCCGGGAGACTGCGCGTTGAACACCGCGATCAGCGCCGCCTTGTCCATGACAACCATGCCGGGGAAGGCGTCTTCGGGAATGCGATGATCGGGGCGGAAACTGCGGGTGTCGGTGCAGACCAGATGCAAATGTCGCCCAAAGCGGAATTCCCGATACAACACCGTGTTGGGAAACAGCTTGCTAGGGCTGGTGGCAAACGGGCCGGTGGCGGTGGCGGCGCTGTCATCCACCGGCATGTATTCAAAAAACACCTGCTCGGCGCGCTGGCGGCGCGACGAGTCGCTCTCTACTTTCAGGCCATTGAAATAGGTGGCGGTTGCGCCGTAACAGTCGTCGGAATACTCGTGATCGTCCCAGATGGCGATCATGGGAAACCGCTCCTGCACCTGCTGCAACATCCGGTCGGTGCGGTAGCGTTGATAAATCTCGCGGTAGTTGGACACGCTGCTGGCGGCGTAATAGGTCGCGCTACCGGAACCGAGCGCAATCGCGCCAGCGGTATCGCTGAAGCTGATGGTGCGCGTCCCGCCGGGCGTCTGAAAGCGCGGATCGCCGGTGGTTTCGTAGATGTAGTCGCCGACATAGGCGACAAAATCCGGTTCGGGGGTTTGCTGCAACAGCCAGGCGAGCGTGTTGTAGTAACGACCGATGTAATCCTGACAATTCAGCACCGCGAACCGCACCGGCGTATCCGCATCCGCAGTCGGCGCGGTGCGGGTGCGGCCCGTGTTGGAGGCGTAATCTACGCTGTCCTTGCGATAGATGAAGCGGTAGTAATAGGTAGTCGCGGGTTGCAGGTCGGTTATTTTGACCTTGATGCAACGGTCATGGGCGGGTTCGGCCAGCAAGCCGTCGAAATTCAGCACGATTTTATTGAAATCAGAATCTTGGGCCAGTTGCAACCGTAAACCGAGCGCATTGTCGCCCGCCGTCGCATCGGCAACCCGCGTCCACAACACCACGCTATTCGGCTTGGGATCGCCGGAGGCCAGCGATTGCGGGAAAAACGCCGCGCCAGGCAACGGGCCGCTATCACCATCATCGTCGTCACCGCCGCAACCGGCCAGGGTCAAACTGGCGGCGGCTGCGCTCAGCAGGGTGACTTGCAGAAATCGTCTACGGGAGGGATCAGTCATGGCGCATGCACTCGCAGGTGGGAAAATAAGCCCACCATGTTAATGAATGCCTGTTGCGGTTTTGTGGAATGACTTTCGCTTGCGGGAAGGTAGAACGGGCGTCCGGCCCGTTGTTCTCAAGGCGAAGGTTCTGACGCCGCGATCAATCGAGTATCGCCGCCGGTTCAATAGCGGGTTGACGATGAGTCCGGGTCTGACGTTGCGCCAGTTTATCCGCCCAGTGCAGCACTTCCAGCCGTCCATCGGCATGTTCCACCAGCGCGGTGCAGCTTTCCACCCAGTCGCCATCATTGGCGTACCAGGTTCCTTCAATTTCGCTCAATTCCGCCTTGTGAATATGGCCGCAGATGACCCCATCAAAACCGCGATGCCGGGCCGAACGCGCCGCCGCCGCCTCGAAGCGGGCGATGTAAGCGGCGGCCTGGCCAATGCGCAGCTTGAGAAAGTTCGCCAGCGACCAGTAGGGATAGTTCAGCCGCCGCCGAATCCGGTTCGTCCAGCGGTTGGCGAACAGCAGCACGTCATACATCCAGTCGCCAAACACGCTGATCAGCCAGCCGCCGCATTTGACCGTGTTGTCGAGTTCGTCGCCGTGCGTGACCAGAAAACGCCGACCGTCGGCGGTGCGAGTTCGCATTCCGACACAATTTGAATGCCGCCCACCAATAGCCCTAAAAAGTCGCGGGCGACTTCATCGTGATTGCCCGGCACATAGATCACCCGCACCCCATCCCTGGCCTTGCCCAATATGGCTTTGATCACGCGGCCATGCGCGGTCGGCCAGCGGCCACCGTTGCGCAAGTTCCAGAAATCAATCAGGTCTCCGACCAGATAAAGTTGCTCGCAATCGGTGTTCTCCAGGAAATCCAGCAGAAATTCCGCCTTGCAATCCGTGAAGCCCAAATGGACATCGGAGACCCAGATGGATCGAAAGTGATGTGGCTGCATGAATCCGCCTCGCGCCGGGGTGAATGACGATAAGCGGCGAAATGTGCGGGAGCCACATGAAGTTTTGGTAAAGCCCCTGTGAATTCTTGATAACGCGCTGCACGATTCCCGTTCGGAATCAGTTACGGACGCAAGCTGCGCCTTAGCGGACAAATAAGCGTTCGATCAGCGTCCAGACGAAACCCGCCACGATGATGAGTACCGCCATATAGATCAGCATCAGCAGAAAAACCAGCGCCCAGCGCCATTCCTGTCCATGCCATCGATCAGGATCCATATTTAAAAGACGCATGATCGGAGTGATAAACAGATTTCCAGTCAATTCCAGAAGTAGCCCTGCCAGATCGCCCATCACTATTTCCCCTTATAAATAAAGCTCAATTCGCGCCCTTAGGCGCTTTGTTCCATCATCGCCGACAGGATGGCAATGATTCTGCTTGGGTTGTCGAGATTGACATATACTTCGCAAAGCTGTCGCTACCTTCGTAAATTCGTCATACCCGCGAAAATGTTTATCCAATCTTTCCTTTTCCACATGACGCCGACCCTGCGCAAACTGCTCATTCTGCTGCTGATTATGGCCTTGCCCTGGCAGGCGATAGCAGCAATTGCGCCGGGCTGTCTCAGTCAACCGGCGATGGATAACCCGGCGGCCCCGCATTGCGCCCAGCCTGGCAACCTGGCTGACGCGGAACATCCCGACGCAGAACATCCTTCTTTCCCCAAGCCCTGTTCGCATTGCCACGCTGGCGTCTGTTGTCCCGCCTGCCAGTTTCCACTGCTCGCCGCCTTTACCCCGCTTCCACCGCTGTCCGGTTTCATTCCTTATCCCGCTCCCGCCCAACGCGGGTCGTGGATCATTCCCGACCCACCGCAACGTCCTCCTCGCCCTGAGTTTGCCGTAGCAATCCCGCGCTTTGTCCGCCAGACCAGCGCGCTCATTGGCGATCCCGCGTCCTGATGATGGGCGGGTCGCTTCCGGCGAATTCCGAATTGCCAGAGGACTGATTCCATGTACCGATTTTTCAAGCCAGGACTTTCGCCTCAGGTTCAAAAAACCGTTCGGGGTGAGCCTGTCGAACCCCCGGTTTTTACCCATAAATGCCCTTCGACAGGCTCAGGGCGAACGGATGGAGCGAAAGTCCTGCAAGCGCAAGACCGGCCAGCCGGTGTTGCGGACGCTGCGGAAAACCGCGCTCCTTAATCCCCCCGGCTTCGCCGCACCCCTTTGGCAAAGAGGGATTGGGTGGGTTACTGCCCTGACCCTGAGCCTGGGGTTGCTGCTTTCGGCTCCAAATGCCGCCGCTCAGCAGCAGGGCAAAATCCTGTATTACCGCAATCCGATGGGCTTGCCCGACACCTCGCCAGTCCCGAAACAGGACTCGATGGGGATGGATTACATCCCGGTCTATGAAAGCGAAGACCTGGGCAGCGATCAGGTGAGCATCAGCCCGGCCAAGATACAAAAGCTGGGGGTGCGCACCGAAGCAGCTCAGCGGCGGATTTTCAATCGTCCGGTACGGGCCGTTGGCCTGATAGCGCCCGATGAGCGGCGGCTGTTTGTGGTTGCGCCCCGCTTTGAAGGCTGGATTGAGCGGTTGCTGGTCAATACCACCGGCCAGACCGTGAAACGTGGCGAGCCATTGCTGATGGCCTATAGCCCGGATGTGCTGTCGGCCCAGGACGAATATCGGGTGGCTCGTGACAATGCCCGCACGCTCAGCCGCACCAACCCGGAACAGGGCGAACGAATGCGGCTGCTGGCGGAAACCGCTTTGTCACGGTTGCGTAACTGGGAAGTTTCCGCAGAGCAACTGGATCGCTTGCGCAGCGATAGCCAGCCTCTGGAGCAGGTGACGCTCAAGGCGCCCGCCGATGGGGTGGTGCTGGAAAAAGTCGCGATTCAGGGGATGCGCTTCATGCCGGGCGAGAAGCTGTACCGCATCGCCGACTTATCCGCGCTATGGCTGCTGGCCGATGTGTTCGAGCAGGATGTGCGGCGGGTGCAGCCCGGCCAGACGGCGCGGATCACGGTCAACGCCTTTCCCGGGGAAGAATTTAGCGGGAAAGTGACATTCATCTATCCGACCCTGAACCCGCAAACCCGCACTGCGCAGGTGCGGATCGAATTGCCTAATCCGCAAGGCCGTTTGCGCCCGGCCATGTATGCGACGGTCGAAATCGCCGCCGGACAGAACGAGGCGGCATTGACCGTGCCGAGTTCGGCGGTATTGAACAGCGGCCTCCGGCAAGTGGTGCTGGTGGAACGGGGCGAAGGCCGTTATCAGCCGCGCCCCGTAAAACTCGGCGCATATGGCGATGAATGGGTGCAGGTGTTGGAAGGACTGGCGGAAAACGAGCGGGTGGTGGTGTCGGCTAATTTTCTGATTGATGCGGAAAGCAATCTGAAAGCGGCGCTCAGTGGTTTTGGCGATCCGCCCTCTTCCCCGGCCCCTCTCCCGCCAGCGGGCGAGGGGAGTATTCCCCTCTTGGAAAAAGGGGGGGCAGGGGGGGATTGCCCCAGCCCATCATCACGGGAGTCACTGACATGCTGGAACGCCTGATCGCGGCTTCGGCCCGCAATCTTTTTCTGGTGCTGATCAGCACGATTTTCCTGGTGGCTGGTGGGATGTACGCGGTGCGCAACATCCCGCTTGATGCGCTGCCCGATCTGTCGGACGCGCAAGTGATCATCTACACCGACTATCCCGGCCAGGCTCCGCAAGTAGTCGAGGATCAAATCACTTATCCGCTGAGTACCGCGATGCTGAGCGTGCCCCGCTCCAAGGTGGTGCGCGGCTTCTCCTTCTTCGGCGCGTCGTTTGTCTATGTGATTTTCGAGGACGGGACTGATTTGTACTGGGCGCGGTCGCGGGTGCTGGAATATCTGAATTCCGCCGCCGGACGCTTGCCGCCGGGGATTACGCCCAGTCTTGGCCCGGATGCCAGCGGGGTGGGCTGGGTCTATCAATATGTGGTGACCAGCGCCCGCCACACGCTGGCTGAATTACGCACCACGCAGGACTGGTTCATCCGCTACCAGCTCGCCAAGGCCCAGGGCATCGCCGAAGTCGCCAGCATCGGCGGCTTTGTCCAGCAATATCAGGTGATTGTTGATCCGCGTCAGTTGCAGGCTTACGGCATTCCGCTGATGCGGGTCAGTGAGGTCATCCGGGCCAGCAACCGTGATGTCGGCGGGCGATTGGTGGAAATGACCGAGACCGAATACATGGTGCGCGGCAAGGGCTATCTGCGCGGCATCGCCGATCTGGAACACCTGGTGATCAAGGCTGAAGGCGGAGTGCCAGTGCTGCTGCGCGACATCGCCCGGATCGAACTGGGGCCGGATGAACGGCGCGGCATCGCCGAACTGAACGGCGAAGGCGAAGCCGTCAGCGGCACAGCCGTGGCCCGCTACGATCAGAATGCCTTGGACGCGATCCACAATGTGAAAACCCGGCTGGCGGAAATTGAACCCGGTCTGCCCGAAGGGATGCGGATTGAACCGGTCTATGACCGCTCCGAACTGATCCATCGAGCTATCGCCACCCTGACCCGCGCCCTCATGGAGGAAATGATCGTGGTGGCGCTGGTGACCATCCTGTTCCTGCTGCATGTGCGCAGCGCCCTGGTTGCGATCATCCTGCTGCCGGTTTCGGTGCTGAGCAGTTTCATCATCATGCACGCGCTGGGGATCAACTCCAACATCATGAGCCTGGGCGGGATCGCGATTGCGATTGGCGAGCTGGTGGACGCGGCGATAGTGATGGTCGAAAACGCACACAAGCGGCTGGAACAGGCCGCACCCGATGCCGACCGCACCGAGATCATCATTCAGGCGGCGCAGGAAGTCGGGCCGTCGCTGTTCTTCAGCCTGCTGATCATCACGGTTTCGTTCGCGCCGGTGTTCAGTCTGGAAGCGCAGGAAGGCCGCCTGTTCAAGCCGCTGGCCTATACCAAAACTTTTGCGATGGCGGCGGCGGCGGTGCTGTCGCTCACCCTGGTTCCGGCGCTGATGGTGCTGCTGATTCGCGGGCGGCTGATCCCGGAACAGCGCAATCCGCTCAACCGTGTTTTGATCTGGCTGTATCGGCCGGTGATCGCGGTGGTGTTGCGCTGGAAACGGCTGACGATTGTGCTGGCTCTGGCCATCCTGGGGGTTTCCATCGTTCCCGCCAGTCGTCTGGGCAGCGAATTCATGCCCACACTGAACGAAGGCACGCTGTTCTACATGCCGGTCACCCTGCCGGGGCTGTCGGTAACCAAGGCGGCGGAACTGCTCCAGATGCAGAACCGGATCATCAAAAGTTTCCCGGAAGTCGCCTCGGTGTTCGGCAAGGCCGGTCGCTCGGTCACTGCACGATCCGCGCCGATGGAAATGTTTGAGACCGTGATCAATCTCAAGCCGGAACACGAATGGCGGCCCGGCATGACGATTGACTCGTTGATCGCGGAGATGGATCGGGCGCTGCAACTGCCGGGCATCAGTAACTCCTGGACCATGCCGATCAAGGCGCGGATTGACATGCTCTCTACCGGCATCCGCACTCCGGTCGGGGTCAAGGTGTTCGGCAAGGACCTGGACGGTATGGAAAAGCTGGCGAAACAGATTGAGGCCGTGATCAAGACCGTGCCGGGCACCACCAGCGCCTATGCCGAGCGCATCACCGGCGGCTATTACCTGACGATTGAACCGGATCGGCTGGCGCTGGCGCGGTACGGCTTGGGGGTAGGCGAGTTGCAGGAAGTGATCGCTACCGCGCTGGGCGGGGAAACGGTGACCACGACGGTGGAAGGCCGCGAACGCTTCGGGGTCAGCGTGCGCTATCCCCGCGATCTGCGTTCCGATCCGCAGAGCATCGCTTCACAAGTGCTGGTGGCAACGCCCGGCGGGGCGATGATCCCGCTGGGTCAGGTCGCAGCCATTGCCCTGGAGCAGGGGCCGCCCAGCATCCGCACCGAGAACGCGCTGCTGTCGGCCTATATCTTCGTGGATCTGCGAGAGCGTGACATCGGCGGCTATGTGGCGGATGCGCAACGGGCAGTGCGGGAACAGGTGCAGTTTCCCCCTGGCTACTACATCACCTGGAGCGGCCAGTTCGAGTACATGGAACGGGCCAAGGAACGCCTGCAAATCGTGATCCCGCTGACCGTCCTGATCATCTTCGTGCTGCTGTATCTCAACTTTGGGCGGCTGACCGAGACGTTGATCGTGCTGCTGAGCCTGCCGTTTGCCCTGATCGGCGGGGTATGGCTGATGGCGGCGCTGGACTACAACCTGAGCGTGGCGGTGGCGGTTGGATTCATCGCGCTGGCGGGGGTGGCGGCGGAAACCGGAGTGGTGATGCTGGTGTATCTCGATCACGCCTGGGCGCAGATCAAGGCGCAGCGGCAGGCGGCGGGCGAAGCGGCGACGATGCTCGATCTTTACGGCGCGGTGATGGAAGGCGCAGTGGAGCGGGTGCGGCCCAAGATGATGACGGTCGCCACGACCATGATCGGGCTGTTACCGCTGATGTGGAGCGTGGGCGCGGGGTCGGAAGTGATGCGCCGCATTGCCGCGCCAATGGTCGGCGGCATGGTCTCCTCTACCGTGCTGACCCTGATCGTGATTCCGGCAATTTATGCGCTGATCAAGGAGGCGGAAGTGCGGAAGGGGTAAATCTGCGGTTCAGACCGGGTTCCAGCAGGGTCAGGACTTTCGCTCCATCCGTTCGCCCTGACGCTTCGGCAAGCTCAGCGGTCGAAGGGCATTCATCAGTAAAAACGGGGTTCGACAGGCTCACCCCGAACGGTTTTTTAAACCTGAAGCGAAAG
>JAAUTD010000411.1 GCA_012031845.1 Synechococcaceae cyanobacterium SM1_2_3 | reverse complement strand
TCGGCGTATTCAGTTCGTGGGCGATCCCCGCCACCAGATTGCCCAGCGCCGCCAGCTTTTCCGATTGCACCAGTTGGCTCATCGCCTGCCGCAGATCGGCGTTGGCTCGCTCCAGCGCCGCCGTCCGCTCGGCGACCAATTCCTCCAGATGCTCCCGGTGCTGTTGCAACTCCTCTTCCGTGCGCTTGCGCTCGGTAATGTCCTGAATGGCGACGGCAACCCCGGCTGAACGGTCATCGGGTTGCAAGGGTGCGGCGTGTAAAGATACGTCGCGCCAAGACCCATCGGAGCGGCGAAACCGCGTCTCGGCATAGCCAAACCCATCTTTCCAGAGCGCATCGTATAAATGCTGCCCAACCCGTTGATATTCAACATCAGTTTCGTAGAGCTGGAGCGAACTGCATCCTACTAACGCCGCGTCGGGATAACCCACAATTTCGCAAAACCGCTCGTTAACTGAGCGAAAAACCCGATTATCGAGCGTGACCAAACCCACCGGCGCGGCGCTGAACAAGCTGCGAAGCGTCGCTTCACTTTTTCTGAGGGCTGCTTCAGCCCGCTTCTTATCGGTGATATTCACGGTCATGGACAGGATTTGCGCCTCGCCCTGTATCTCGATCAGAACCGACGAAAAGAGGACATGAATCAGCGCTCCGCTATGGCTCTGCACCGTAGTCTCAAGGTTCTTGACTGCGCCGTCACGCTTCAGCGCATCGACAATGACTGTGTTCTCGTCGGCGCTGGCAACTTCGCTCGCCGTAAGGGAAAGCAACTCTTCCTTGCTCAAGCCAAAGCTTTCGGTGCAGGCGCGGTTAACGTCGAGGTATTTTCCGTCAAGGCTGTTGATGGCGATTCCATAGGGCGCGTGATCAAAAATCGCTCGGAATTTCTGTTCGCTCTCGGCCAAAGTTTTTTCAGCCTTTTTTCGATCATTGATGTCCCGAACCACCGCCAGCACCCGGTTTTCGCCACCAATGCGGGAGCTTTTTAAGGTCACCTCGGTCCAGAAAGTTTCGCCATTCCGCCGCCGGGAGATCCATTCAAAGGTAAGGGCGCCCTCGGCGACAGCCGTTTTGATGCGATCCAAGGCCCCGCTGTGATTAAAAATATCGGAATCGGCGCTGATTCTGGCGACGGATTCGCCCACCAGTTCCTCCTTGGAATAACCGGTCAATTCAACCGCCGTCTGGTTCACGTCCAGAATCCGTCCATTTTCGGTGTCATGCAAAAAATCATGTCGCTGGTGGCGTCAAAGATTTCCCGGTAGTTGCGTTCGCTCCGCTCCAGATCGGCATTACGCTGTCGCAAGTCGTGGGTGGCCCTGGCGACTTTTCGCCTGAGCTGAATATTCCACAACAACAGCAAAACCAGCGTTGCAGCAATGCCTGCCAGCGTGGTTCTGAAGATTGTCGAGGACGCCGGGGAGAACACCGGGCGTCCAGTCCAGGTCGCAACGACAGTGCGCTTTTCCTGCTCGGATATTTGATCAAAACCGCGTTGAATAACCGTCAGCAGTGAGCGATTGCCCTTTATAACGGCGGCATATTGCGGGTTGACGGACACAAAGCTATCCGCTTCGCGGATCCCATTATCGGAATCCAGTTTCGCCAGATAGAACCGGGCTATATGAGTGTCGGACACAAAGACCTTGATAGCTCCCGACTGCATAGCCTTCACCAGGCGTTCGGTATCCGGGTACAACTCCAACCGGATTTGGGGATATTTTTCCCTGATCCACTCCTCAGCACTGTCCCCCTTGACGACCCCAACCGTGAAACCGCTCAGATCATCAAATTCCTGAACGCCGTGGATTTGGGGATGGAAAAACAGTCCCGTGGTAATCGTGTAATAGGGTTGGGTGAAATCGAAAACTTCATCCCGTTGCGGGGTGCGGAACAATCCACCCACTACATCCGCCTGTCCTTCTCTCACCGCCGCCAGTGCCGCGTCCCACTCCAGCAGACGAAATTCCACTGCGACCCCGGTTTTTTGGCTCCACAGTTTCCAGAGATCAACAGCAATGCCCCGGGGTTGACCCGTCGGATCCAGGAAAGAAAAAGGCGCGTAGGCGCGATCATCCGCCACAATGATTTTCACAGGCCGTTCGTCGTCAGCGGTTCGTGCGCCCGCTATCACCTGTTGAGGCTCTGATGGCTGGGCGCGGTCAAACGCCTCGCCGACCAATAAGGCCGCCAGCATCAGGAATGGATAAATGCGTCTCATGCGGCGCTCCGGCCGGTGAGTTGTTCGGCAGAAATCCGCGCATGGAGGAGATCGACCTCTGATCCGGTCTCACCGGATGCCGTAACCTTCTGAGGCGCGATCAAGGGCAATTCGAGAAAAAACGCGGCGCCGTGGCCAGGGACGCTGCGGGCCTCAATCACGCCGCCGAGCAGGCCGGTGACCAGGTTATAGACGATGTGCAGGCCCAGCCCGCTGCCGCCCTGACCGAGGCGGGTGGTGAAAAACGGGTCGAAGATGCGGCTCAGATGAGCCGGAGCAATGCCATTGCCGTCATCGCTGACCCGCAGGCCGATGCGGCCCGGCCCGGACGGGACGCTTTCGATGCGAATCCGGCCCGCGTCGCGGCCGTCAAAGGCGTGAATCAGCGCGTTCTGAATCAGGTTCATCAATACCTGCCCCAACGGGCCGGGAAAGCTGTCCAGCCGCAGATCGGCGGCGATGCTCACTTCCAGCGTGGCCACCGAGCGGCGCAGGCGCGGTTTGAGGGCCAGGGCGATCTCCTGCACCACCTCGTCCAGGGCAAACCTGCGGCGCTGATAGCTGGCCTGATCCACCGCCACCTGCTTGAAGCTGCTGATCAGTTCCGCCGCCCGCTCCAGGCTGCGTTGCAAAATGTCGCTGTTTTCCCGCACCGACTCCACGAAGCGTTGCAAAGCCGAACGGCTTAATCCCGTCGCCATCTGGGCGGAAAAGCCGCGCTCCTGATCCGCCAGAGTGCTGGCCAGCATCACCGCGTTGCCTATCGGCGTATTCAGTTCGTGGGCGATCCCCGCCACCAGATTGCCCAGCGCCGCCAGCTTTTCCGATTGCACCAGTTGGCTCATCGCCTGCCGCAGATCGGCGTTGGCTCGCTCCAGCGCCGCCGTCCG
>JAAUTD010000410.1 GCA_012031845.1 Synechococcaceae cyanobacterium SM1_2_3 | reverse complement strand
CCGCAACGCCAGTCAGCCGCTCCCGCCGCAACGCCAGCAGCCGCTCCCGCCGCTCCGGCGGCGGCAACGGTCAATCTCAGCGGAAAATGGACTTCCAACCCGGAAGGCGCCGTCACTATCGAACAGACCGGTGACAAGATCGTGGGGACCTATGAGTATAAGGATGAGGATGGCATCACCCGTGACGGGAAAATCGAAGGGGTTATCAAGGACAAGACTGTTAAGGCCAAATGGTATGAGCGTCCCAAGGTTGGCAGCGGGGAGGAAATGCGCGGCGACCTGGAATGGAAAATTTCCGATGACGGCAAGATGCTGGCGGGCTGGTACCGGGTAGAAGGCGACAAGGAAAAGGACGACTGGAATCTGATGCGGTAGTTCTGGCTGCATTCGGCATTCCGGCAAAACAGCTCTTTTCGACACAGCGCCTACTGTGCAACCTACGGTAGGCGCTATTGCGATCTTGTTCGCGTTATTGACGTAAAACGGGCAGGATGCCCGTTCTACGTCAATCGCCTCTGCAATTCGCTGATTAACTGCTCCCGCGCAATCAACGTGCTTTCAGCATCCCGCCGACCCCGATATTCCACCTGCCCGGCAGCCAGATTGCGCTCGCTAATCACCACGCGATGCGGAATCCCAATTAATTCCATATCCGCGAACATGACCCCGGGCCGGGCGTCACGGTCGTCCAGCACGGCATCAATGCCTGCCGCCAAAAGCTCCTGGTACAGAATCTCGGCGGCTTCGCGCACCGTGGCGGAGCGATTCGCGCCAATGGGCAATACCGCGATTTGAAAGGGCGCCATTGCCGTCGGCCAAATAATGCCGCGTTCATCATGATTCTGCTCAATAGCCGCCGCTACGACCCGCGAAACGCCAATGCCATAGCAACCCATCATTACAGTGACATTCTGTCCATCTTCACCCAGCACCACTGCATTCAGCGCCGCGCTATATTTCTGGCCCAACTGGAAAACATGGCCGACTTCAATACCGCGAGCAATAGACAGCACACCGCAGCCATCAGGGCTGGGATCGCCCTCGACCACGCTGCGAATATCAGCGACTTCCGGTTCCGGGCAATCCCGCCCGAAGTTGACACCCGTCAAATGCCAGTCATCGGCATTGGCGCCGGTGACAAAATCAGCCATTTTGGCTACGGTGCGATCCGCAATGATGACGCCACTAAAGCCGACGGGTCCCAATGAACCCGGCCCGGCGCCAAAAGCAGCGCCAATCGCGGCTGGTGTGGCGAAAGTCAATGGTGATTTTATTTGCGGCAACTTGTCGGCCTTAATCACATTGACCTCGTGATCGCCGCGCACCAGCAGCAATACCGGCTGGTCATCCACGCCATCAACCACGACTGCTTTCACCGTGCGATCCGCAGAAATTTTTAGAAAGTCGCACAATTCAGCAATGGTTTTAATGCCAGGCGTATGAATGCGATTCATCATCGCAGTCGGCGCGGGCCTTTCACCCTCTGGAGCCAAGGCTTCAGCCAGTTCCACATTAGCGGCGTAATCGCTGGCGGTGGAAAAAGCAATGGCGTCTTCACCCGAATCCGCCAGCACATGAAACTCCTGCGAGCGACTGCCGCCAATGCTGCCGGAATCGGCCAGCACCGCCCGAAATTGCAATCCCAGCCGGGTGAAAATGCGCGAATAGGCGGAGTACATGGCGGCATAGGACTGTTGCAATGACGCCTGATCCAAATCGAAGGAATAGGCATCCTTCATCAGAAACTCCCGCGCCCGCATCACGCCAAAGCGCGGGCGAATTTCATCGCGGAACTTGGTCTGAATCTGATAAAAGTTAATCGGCAATTGCTTATAGCTTTTGATTTCTCGGCGGAACAGATCAGTAATCACTTCCTCGTGGGTTGGCCCAAAGCAGAAGTCGCGCTGATGGCGATCCTTGATTCGCAGCAGTTCCGGGCCGTATTGCTGCCAGCGGCCGGATTCCTGCCACAATTCGGCCGGTTGCACCGCTGGCATGAATAATTCCAATGCGCCAGCCTGATTCATCTCTTCCCGCACTACCGCTTCGACCTTGCGCAACACGCGCAGGCCCAGCGGCAGCCAGGAGTAAACGCCCGCAGCCAGCTTGCGGATCAAGCCCGCCCGCAACATGAGTTGATGACTAATCACTTCGGCGTCAGCCGGAGTTTCCTTGACGGTGAATAACGGAAAGCGGGAAATGCGCATGAATCGACCTTGTGCGGGGATTAACGAATCAGGGATTACAGTAATAGTCGGCGTCTTTTTGCGCCTTCTTCAGTTCAGCGGCGCGCTGCTCGGCGTCAACCACCACTTTTTTGCCTTCGGCGTTGGTTTTCACAATCTGACTGTCGCTTTGCAACACATCCACATTTTTCTTGGCAATCTCGCAGTTCTTGGCGCGCTGATCCTGGGCGGACTGCTGCGCTTGTTCGGCCTGCGCCTTGCGTTCGGCTTCCTGCCGGGCCAGTTCTTCCCGCTCACGGGCCTGCTGACTGCTCAACGCCGCTTCACCTGGCGTGGCCTTGGCTGACTTGCGCACCACCTCATAGGTAATGCCGGAAGGCGGCGGCAATTCCGAATACTGGAGCTTGCCCTCCGCATCAGTCCATTTATAAATGGATTGCTGGGCTTGCGGCTGAGGTTGTGCTGGGGCTGGCGTTTGGGCAATGGTCGACCATGCCGCAGCAACTTGCGGCGAGAATTAACAACACTCGTTTCAACATGAGACTCTCCAATTCGTCTGGTTCGGGAAGTGTTAGCGACCCATCAGGCAAACTACAGCGGGCAAGCGCTTCTCTGCATTGCGACGGGACTTTGCCGAAAATTGAGATTTTGTAGTATAAACCAGTCCGCAAGACTCACGCCCAACCAGTATCGGCAAATCAGGCCGGGTAGCGCTCGCTGATTGCTACCCCTGCCGCAGAGTGGTTATCCCGCTCCGTCGCGGCGTCAGCCATGCCCACCTCACGGACCCGGTCATGATCGGCTCTTACTGCGGCAACTGAACCTCTTGCTGACCCGTGTTTCCTAACCCCCCTATCGCCATAAGGAGTCAATGCTTATGGAACTCATCACTGGTGCTGAAATTCTAGTCCGTTGCCTTAAAGAAGAAGAAGTTGA
>JAAUTD010000409.1 GCA_012031845.1 Synechococcaceae cyanobacterium SM1_2_3 | reverse complement strand
GCTCATTATTAGCCAGAAAAAGGATTGCTCTACTGATCTCATCCGGTTGCCCCACCCCGACCCAGCGGATGTTTTCTGCCCAAATCATGTACCTGCACTTGAAGATCACTGCCTTGGACATGACCCCGATCCAGTCCTGCCTGAAGCATTGGCGTATCCACAGCGCCGGGCAGTATCGCATTAACCCGAATCCCGTCTTGCGCGAACTCCAGCGCCATAGCCCGCGTTAAAGCCAGCAATCCGCCCTTACTGGCGGCGTAAGCAGCAATGTTGGTCGATGTCGCTACCGCGTGAACCGAACTGACATTGACGATAGCGCCACCTTGGGACCTTAAGCAAGAGATAAGCGCACTGAGTCAGCATAAACACCGACCGCAGATTAACCGCCATGATCAAATCCCACTCCTGAACGGTCATCGCCAGCAAGGGTTTGCAGATTTGCAGGGCGGCATTATTAACTAACGCATCCAATTGAACTGCGCTGGTCGTCACTTCACTGATAATACGCGCCGCCGCCTCCGGTTGGCTAAGATCGGCCTGGATAAAGAGCGCCAATTCAAGCTCATGGGGAATGGGCTGCTGATCGACGCCAATCACTCGCCAGCCCTGTTCGGAAAACAACCGCGCCGTTGCCGCGCCAATCCCGCCGACTACCCCTGTGATCAACACGACCCGGCTCATCATTGCGCCTCGTTCAGGGCATCAATCAGGTTCTTGATCGTATTCTGATGCACTCGCTCCCATGCTTCTGGACTGGCATTAGCGTTATGTGGAGCAAGCAATACATTATCCATCCACCGCAAGGGACTGTCAGCGGGTAATGGCTCCTCTTCAAACACATCGAGGGCAGCGCCGACGATCTGCCCGGCCTGTAACGCAGCGATCAGCGCGGGTTCTTCGATGATCGGCCCGCGTGCAATGTTGATGATCACTGCATCCGGTTTCATCACTGCGAAGGCTAAAGCATCCATGAGGTGAAAACTGGTTGGATTCAGATCGCAGTTCAGACTGACAAAATCAGCTTGGCGCAGCAATTCATCCTTGCTGACCATTTCAATCCCGGTAGCAGCCAAAAAATCGGCGGGCATTGCCACTGGATCGTTGCCCAGCACCCTCATCCCGAATGCCACAGCCCGCCGCACTACCGCCTTGCCGACATTACCGACGCCGATGACGCCCAGTGTGCATTCGCGCAAAGCCCTACCAGGCGCCTTTTGCCAGACTCCGGCTTTCATGTGGCGATCCAGCGTCAATAGGCTCCGGGCAAAGCAGAGCAGATAACCAAGTACGGTATCCGCCACCGGCTCGCTGAAGGCGTTCGGGGTGTTGCGCACGACGATACCCAACCGTCGGCAAGCTGCCTGATCGATAGAGTCGATGCCAGTGCCCCATTTGGAGATCACCTTGAGACGCGGCGCAGCTTCGAGAACATGGGCGGTGAAACGGTCGTCGCCACAGATCGCGCCGTCAATATCGCCGACCCATGACAACAGTTCAGCTTCTTCCATGCGTTCATGAACAGGCGGCAGTACTACTTCGATACCCTGTTCCACGAAGAGAGGGAGATACCGGTTGATAGCCGGTTGCAAATAGGTAGCGGATACAAGAACTTTCCAGCGCATGGCTCAAGTGTCCTTCTGGCGGTGCAAATAAAGCAATTCGGCAATGCGAAAGTCCGTTTCTTCATCGATATCCCAAGCTTCCTGTCGGTCAATCTCGAATAACAAGGGTCGTTCGCCAATTCGGTTGCGGCGCTGTTCCAAGGTTTGCCGGGTGAAGATATACAGGTTGGAGTTTTCTTCATAAATGGGCGGCAAATCCTGGGTGCGCAGCAGCACGGCCGGGTTGTGATTGACCGCCCGACCCAGTTGATCCCAGAGCCTGGTTTGCAGGCGGGTGACAGTAAACAGTGAATCATGCGTTGGATAATTCGCCAGGAACTGGTCAATAGCCCGGCGGATAGTTTCCGGTTGCAGCAGAGGATTGGTGCTGTGGGTTTGCAGGTAAAAATCAGCTTCGATTTGGGTCACATCGTGCAGGAGTATTTCGTTCATCGGCACCATCCCACCCAGCAAATGTTCGGGACGCAGGATTAGCCGGATACGAGGAAAATGGGCAGTCACTTCATCCCGGATCAGCGGACTGTCAGTATTGATCACCACTTCGCTGATTTGGGGACAGGCCAACAAGCTATGCAGAATATGGTGATACAGCGGCTGACCGGCGAACGGACGATAGTTCTTACCCGAAACCCGCTCGCTTTGGTGGCGCATGGGTAAAAGTGCAACCATCTTCATATTTTTACCTTAGTGCTATCAAAAGAAAAATCTATCTCTAACACACTCATATTTGCACAATAGGACGGTCTTTAATCAGCGGATATTTAGTACGATGTTGATGAACGGCATATGCGCTAGACAAGCACTTTTCGACTGGAACTGCTGGGAACAAAACCTCACCAACATCGTTTCTCATGAAAAAGCATTAGTATTTGGAGAGTTAGCCCCGATGAGGCGATAGCCTTTTTCCTGTGCCAGTTTCTCAAACGCGAGTAAGCTGGCCCCAAAGTAACCCTCGCCATCAACCGATGCACCAGAACCGACAAAGTTTTCCACATATGGCACACTGACTGCCTGATCTGACGCCCACCGATTATTGTATTCCAAAACAACAAGACGAGGATTAATACAGTAGAGTGATTTCCATATCCAATAATCGATACCGTCCATATCAATAGACAATAGATCGATGTCCCCTTCCATGCCGTTGTTTTTTATCAGATCATTGATATTGTCTTTCGTGACCCAAGCATGAATCAAAGTAGGTGGCAATCTTCTTAAACGCCAGGCATTAGTGCGCTTTGAATAAAAATTCTTCCCGCGCTGAACAGCATCCAAATCGCCATCAAATAACAATTCTTCCCATCCATGATTGATAATGAGATTCGCTGCATTACATTCAATTCCATCCCCAGCACATACTTCTACTACACGCTTATTGGTGGTTCCAATCATGGAAAAATATAGAGAAGAATGCCATCTTCGCCATTTTGGGAGTGCGAACTAAACTCAACATCTGAAAATGAAAAGTAGCAGATTCTGATGTCCTGATATTTCTTTGAAACGCATA
>JAAUTD010000055.1 GCA_012031845.1 Synechococcaceae cyanobacterium SM1_2_3 | reverse complement strand
CGTTAACCAAGAAGGGGAATTCAGGATGGTCGCCGCAGCGGGTTTATTCCCCTCCTTGGTTAAGGAGGGGCGCCCTAAGTGTGGGGTGGTTCGACCTTTAGGACGACCAAGTCAGGGATCACACACGAGCTGAATCATCCCCTGGGATTGCCCCGCCCAATAACATCTGCAATTTCTTTCCCAACTCAGTTTTCCGATAAGGCTTGGTGAGGACATTTACCCCCTCGGCCAGTTGGCCGCTGCCGATCAAGGCGTGTTCGGTATAACCCGACGTGAATAACACCCGCAATCCGGGATAACGATCTTGGGCTTCAGCGGCCAGCCTGACCCCGTCCATCTGGCCCGGCAGCACGATATCGGTGAATAACAGAGCGATTCGGGGCGTCGTTTCCAGCAATCGGATCGCTGTTTCGGCGTCTCCCGCCTGCAGGGTTTCATAACCCATTCCTTGCAGGGCGCTGACGGCGAACAGGCGGACATCCGCATCGTCTTCGACCACCAGAATGGTTTCACCCCGGCCTTGAATAGCGCTATCCGCGACGGGTTGCTGCGCGGCTGTCGCTCCCGCCGATGATGCCGTTGGCGGCAGGTAAAGCCGCACCGTGGCGCCCTGACCGGGTTCGCTGTAGATGGTGATATGCCCGCCCGACTGCTTGACCAGCCCGTAGACCATGCTCAGTCCCAACCCGCTGCCTCTGCCGGTTTCCTTGGTGGTGAAAAACGGCTCGAAAACATGCTCCAGCACGTTCGGGGTCATGCCGATCCCGGTATCGCTGACGGCCAGCATGATGTAAGAGCCGGGCCGCACATCGTGGTGTGCGGAATAATCAGCGTCAACCCGTACGTTGGCGGTTTCCAAAGTGAGTTTGCCGCCTTGAGGCATGGCGTCGCGGGCGTTAATGACCAGATTCAGCAGCGCGTTTTCGATCTGATCCGGATCAATCAGCGTCTGTTCCAGATCGGCGGCCAGCCGGGTGTCAATCTGGATAGTCGCGCCCAGGGTGCGCCGCAACAGATCGAGCATGCCGAGGATGCGCTGGTTGAGGTCGGTTGGTTGCGCCAGCAGGGGTTGGCGACGGGCGAACGCCAGCAACCGCCGACTGAGATTGGCGCCCCGATCCACCGCCTTGAGGGCTTGCTGCGTCAGTTGATGCAGTCGGGGTTGCGCGGTCAGTTGCTCATGCAGCAATTCCAGATTGCCCATGATCACCGCGAGCAGATTATTGAAATCATGAGCAATTCCGCCGGTCAACTGGCCGATGGCCTGCATTTTCTGCGCCTGCCGCAGTTGCGCTTCCGACTGCTTGCGCTGGGTAATGTCGCGAGCCACCACGATGGCGGCCGATTTGCCCTCAAACTGCACTTTGAGCGGCGCGGTTCGCGACTCGAACCAGCGTAGCCCCGACGGAGTGGTCAATTCGTATTCGGCGATTTGAATGCGCTGCGTCGCCAGCGCCCGGCGGATGATGTCGAGAAAAAACTCCGCCATTTCCGGGGAATGCGCTTCATGCAGAAATTTGCCCCGCAGCGGGCCAATCGCGACCAGATCCCGCCGGGCGGCCAGAATTTCCCGATAACGCCCGCCTTCATCAACCACGAACACCAGATCAGGAATGGCCTTGGTCATGGCGAGCAATCGCGCTTCACTTTCCCGCAGAGCCTTTTCCGTCTGTTGGTGTTCGGCGATTTCCCAGGTGAGAGAGTCGTTGGTCGCCGCCAGTTGCGCCGTGCGTTCACCGACCCGTTGTTCAAGCAGAACATTGGCTTCGCGTAATTCGGCGTGCGCCTGCTGCATCGAGGCGCGCATGGTGTTGAATGAGCGGGTGAGTTCGCCGATTTCATCTTCTCTCTCGACGGGAATATCTTCGTTCAGGCGGCCATCCGCCAGCCGCCGGGTCGCTTTGGACAAAACCGTCAGGGGAAGCGCCAGCGATTCAGCCCGCTGTCTGGACAGGACATAGGCCACCACCAGCATGGTGAAAATCAGCACCATCAGGTTGCCGACCGTCATGGAACTGGCGGCGCTGGCGGCTTCGGCTTCCTGCTCCAGGTGCATTTTGGAGGTTGCCGCCAGCGCCGACGCCAGCGCGATCACCTGGTTCGCCAGCGGATCCGTTTCCTGCGCCAGCGTGTGCATCGCGAGGTTCCAGCTCGGTGAGCGGCGAATGCGGATCACCGCTTCGGCAAACTGGGTAAAAGCGCGCAATTCCACTCGCAACAGATTCAGAAGCTGGGATTGTTCGGCGGTCAGTAGCGGGCTGACCGCCAGTTCGGTAATGGTTGCCGCAGTCCGTTCCAGTTGCTGGCGGACTTGATCCTGATAGTTCAAGCCGTTGTCGCCCAGGATTTCCCGCAGCAGCAGGTGTGTAGAGGCAAAGGCGCTCTGAAGCTCCGCCAGGCGCGCCAACAGAATTTTGCGCCCGGAGCCGCCGTCCTGCTCAATCTCCTGCTGAAACAGGGCGGTCATGACTGAATTCAGTTTATCGGCGCTCGGTTGAACGTCGAGCAGATAAACCACCCGCGCCGGATCATTACCCGGAGCGTGCGCCATATCCTGCACCCACCACTGTGATTCGCGCAGATCGGCCAATAGCGCCTTGAGATTGTGCAGGCGTTGTGAATCACAGGCTTGCTCAAGCACCTGCCGACATTCCTGATGAAGCAGGATCAGCGCAGGCTCAATATCCTGTCGCCAGGTGGCCTGCCAGTCATCCAGAAACTTGCGGTCACCCAGACTGACCCAGCCGCGCATGCTGGCCAATGAGTGTTGCACCCCGGTGAGTACTTGCGACGAGGCTTGCATCAGCGGCAACCCCTCATTCACCAGCAGGATCACCCGGCCGCGCAGCTCAAAAGTAGAAAATAGCGCAATGCAGAGCATCCCCAGCCCGACTGCCGCCACTGACAAATGGGAGAGCAGCAGTTGTCGACCTAGCCCCAAGGTTGGCAGCCCACGTTCAGTTTTCGGGCGCGACGGACTCATGACGAGCCTTCCCGGAGATGGTGGGGCGGCAATCAACCGAGGCGTAGCATTCGAGTTGCTCCAGTTGCGCTTGCAGGATGCCGACGCGCTGGTAGCCGTGGGCGGGGAATTTCAACCCCGGATAGATGCCTTGCGGCGGCGGCTTGACGATGCCCATGCGCTGATAGAGAAAGTCGAGCTGGGCAACGATCAGGGCGGCGACCGCGAACACATCGCCCGGCGTTAGCTTGGCGACATCGGTTTGGCCGATGTCAATGGTCAGCACCGGAAGATCAAGGATATGGAAAATGCGGGTGATGATTTGTAAACAGGCGATCAGCCGATGATAAACATCACCCGGCAGCTTGTTGGGTTCAAACGGAGGTTCGTCTGGAATCCGAATGGCGTCTGGATAGTGCGCCAGCAGGCGGGCGGCATACCCAACCGCCAGCGTAATTTCGGTATAAACGTCGGTGGGAGCAAAATGCCGTTCCAGCATTGAATCCAACTGGCGGTTCAAATTCAGGACTGCGGTAAAAAGATCGGTATTGAGCGGCGGCGGCGCGGTCTTGGTTTCATGGGTCAGATCCAGTTCATCCATGACCTGCCGGAGAATGCCCGAAGCCTGTTGCAGCGCGGAAAGAATATCCTGCATCCGGATATCGCCCGTCGGCGTAGGCGGAGGCGGCGTATGCGCGCGGGCGATTTCAAACATCAGCCGGTCGGTTTTTCGCCACAGCGTCAGCGTCTGAGCATAGAGATCGCGGGGTATGGCGCTGCGGATGCCAATATCCAGTTCACTGACCCTGGCGGCGCCCATGAACAGCCGCAACTGCTCCAAATCGCGGCCAAAAATTTCCATTTGCTGGGCAATGGCGCTGACCGCTTCCGCGTAATTTCCCGCTGAAGGCTCGATCACTGCGGCGTCAGCGTCGGCATCAGTGCGTCGGCATGGAGTACTGCGACCAGAATCATCAGCTTTAACGACCCGCGCCACGGAATCATGAATGATTCCGCCGACTGAGCGCCGCCCGCAACTGAGACAATGGAATCGGTTTGACCAGCGTGGTGACTTCGCGCAACCCCATGAATTCCGCCAGCGTTTTCGCATCCTGAACGTAATCCGGGCTGTAGCCGGTAGTGATGATCAGATCGTTGGCGTAGCCCTGGTGCAGCGCCCACAACAGTAGCTCGTTGCCGTCAATGTCCGGCATGATCATATCGAGCATGATCAGCGTCGGCTGAACGCTGGGATAACACTGCTGAAACGCATGACCGTTTTGGTTACAGTCACCTCGTAATCAAGAGCAAGGGCGACTTGACGGACAAATTCACCAAATGCGGGTTCATCATCAACGATCAATAAGCGTTTCGGGTTCATGGGCGTTATGTCCACGGTAGTTTTCGGCGAGATGGAATACTCCAATTAACATTCATCTGGCAATGTTTTTGCCATTGTGCGCCGCATCATCAGTTCGTTCAATGTCCTGATTTACAGATAAAGCCTGTCGTAATTATGGGTGACTTGTTGCAGAGGGTTGTTCTGAATCATGGGCAAAGTTGACGCCATCAGCGAGCGGGCGTTAGGATTATTACAGTAACGATAAGGTTTTCCTGCTGGCATTCGCTGGCGGGAATGAAAAGGGAATCTGGTGCGGCGAATTCCATCTCGCCAATTCCAGGGCTGCCCCCGCAACTGTAAACAGCGAGTCGCACCCCTGCACGCCACTGGCCGAAAAGGCTGGGAAGGCTGGGCCAGCGATGACGACCTGTGAGCCAGGAGACCTGCCAGTATCGTATTCCAGTTTGATTCCGGGCGGGGTGTTCCGGGGTTGTGGACCGTCCCAGTCAGCGCGCCGCCTTGAATAACCTCCAGAGCGGCTCCCTTCCCCAAGACGATCTCCCCGAATCGGCCCGCCCATCACCGGGGAGTGGATTGTCATGCACATCGCAGAAGGTTTTTTGCCGCCGCTGCACGCCGCCGCGTGGGCAGCAGTGGCGTTGCCGTTCGTCATCATAAGCGCCCGCCGCGTTAATCGCCTGATGCAGGATCAGCCGCAGACCAAGTTGCTGCTGGCGGCGTCAGGCGCTTTTGCTTTTGTGCTGTCGGCGCTGAAGCTGCCATCCGTGACCGGCAGTTGCTCTCACGCCACCGGCACTGGATTGGGCGCAATCCTGTTTGGCCCATCGGTGATGGCGCTGCTGGGAACCATTGTCCTGACCTTTCAAGCCTTGTTGCTGGCGCATGGCGGCTTGACCACCCTGGGCGCGAACGTATTTTCAATGGCCATCGTCGGGCCGTGGGTGGCTTACGGCCTGCTGCGCGGGACGCAACGATTGAACGCGCCGCTGGCGGTCAGCGTCTTTCTGGCGGCGATGCTGGGCGATATGGCGACCTATACCGTCACCGCTGGACAACTGGCGCTGGCTTTCCCTGATCCGGCCAGCGGCATTGTGGGATCGTTCATTAAATTTATGAGCGTGTTCGCGCCGACGCAACTGCCGCTGGCGGTGGTCGAGGGTTTGCTGACCGTGGTGATCGTGAATCTGTTGCGGCAGCACAGCCTGGATGAATTGCGCGATTTACAGGCTTTTCCCCGGCTGTTCTCGCTGGAGGCGCGGTCATGAAAGTGCGTAACGGGGCATTAATCTTAGCCGCAGTGGCGTTAGTCATCGTTTCACTGCTGATCGGCAGCCGCCGCGAAGGCGCTGAATTCGCCGGCGCTGACGGGCAGGCGATGGCGGCGGTGACCGCCATCAATCCCGATTATCAGCCGTGGTTCAGCCCGATCTGGCAACCGCCGTCCGGTGAAGTGGAAAGCCTGTTGTTCGCCTTGCAGGCGGCGCTGGGCGCGGGGCTGCTGTGTTATTACCTAGGGTTCAAGCGCGGACAGGCGCAAGGGCGGCGGAATCGGGCGGACGCTGACGACTGATGATGATTGATCACTGCGCCTGGACTAACCGCTGGCGCGACCGGCATCCGGTTGAAAAGCTGTTGCCCGCGCTGAGTCTGCTGCTGCTGACGCTGATCTTGCCGCCGCTGAGCATCGGGCCGCTGGTGCTAGTGGGTACGACGCTGGCGACGGTGTATGGCGCACAAGCGCCGCTGCGAACCTGGCTGAAAGTGCTGGCCGCGCCAGCCGCGTTTTTACTGGCGGGCGCACCGTTTCTGGCCGTCTCGATAGATTTCACGCCCGGTTTCAGTCTGCATTTTTCTCCCGACGGCTGGCAGTTGGCGCTGGAAACCACGGTGCGGGCCCTGGCGGCGATGAGTTGCCTGGCGTTTTTGACCCTAACGACGCCGCTGGTGGATTGGGTTCCCCTGTTGCGGCGCGTAGGCATTCCCGCCGGGATTGTCGAGCTGATCCTGCTGATTTACCGACTGATTTTTGTGTTCGCTGACCGCGCATTGACCGCACGGCAGGCGCAAACCGCCCGCTTGGGTTATACGCGGCTGGATCGCAGTCTGCGTTCGCTGGGCGGGCTGGCCGGCAATCTGTTCCAGCAATCGTTGCAGCAGGCGCGGCGGCTGGAAATCGGTCTGGCGGCGCGGGGTTATCACGGCGAATTGCGAGTACTGACCCCGGAGCGTCCTCTTTCGTGGCCGAGGCTGTTGACCGCAACCGCATTAGTCACATTGATCGGCTGCGTCAGCCATTTTCTGGCGGATGGCAACGCATGAGCGACCCGCTATTAGCCATTCGTGGACTGGATTACTGCTATTCCGGTGGGATTGCGGCGCTGCATCAGCTTGATTTGAGCATCGAGAAAGGCCGCAAACTGGCGATTCTCGGCGCGAATGGCTCCGGCAAAACCACGCTGCTGCTGCATCTGAATGGCACGTTTCGACCGACTCGCGGCGAAATTCTGTTCGATGGCCGCCCGGTGAGTTACGACCGCCGCTTTCTGAACGACTGGCGGCGGCGGGTGGGCCTGGTGTTGCAGGAGCCGGATGATCAGTTGTTCGCCGCTACGGTGGGTCAGGATGTGTCGTTTGGGCCGCTGAATCTGGGTTTATCGGCAACGGAAACCGCTGAGCGGGTGCGCGAGGCGCTGGAAGCGTTGCGGATCGCCCATTTGCGCGACCGCGCCACCCATCAACTGAGCTTCGGCCAGAAAAAGCGAGTTGCCATTGCCGGAGTATTGGCGATGAGACCGGAAATTCTGGTGCTGGACGAACCGACCGCTGGTCTGGACGCGCATGGCGTGACGCATTTGCTCGGCGCGTTACAGCCATTGTCCGCCGCTGGCACGACCCTGGTGTTTTCGACCCATGACGTGGAACTGGCCTATGCCTGGGCCGATCAGGTGGCGCTATTTCATAATGGCGCGGTGCTGCGCCAAGGCGAAACAGTGGCGGTGCTGGCGGATCGGGATCTCATGCAACAGGCGCGAATGCGCTCGCCGCTATTGCTGGAACTGGCGCAATTGCTGCGAGAGCAGGACGGAAATGATGAGTGGCAACCGCCGCGTTCGCGAGAGGCATTGCTGACTTTGTTGCGAGAGCGGTTGGGCATCAGCGGCTTTTCTGAAGAGGGCGGCGGCCACCGCGCCGCCGCGCCGCCAAAATGAAAGGAATTGCCTACGCGATGCAGGCTGCGCTGCTGTTTGGCGCATCTACCCCATTCGCCAAGCTGCTGCTGAATGAAGCGCCGCCGCTGCTGTTGGCGGGGCTGTTGTATTTGGGAGCGGGAGCCGGATTGGCGTTGTGGATCGCTGTTCGGCGTGGGCTGGGTTTTCTGGGTGGACAGGACGAAGCCGCCTTGTCGTTCAACGATCTGCCGTGGCTGGGCGGAGCGATTCTGGCGGGCGGGGTATTAGGGCCGATTCTGCTGATGACGGGTCTGCAACTCACGCCAGCGACCAGCGCTTCGCTGTTGCTGAATCTGGAAAGCGTTTTCACCACCCTGATCGCCTGGTTTGTGTTCCGCGAGAACTTTGATTGCCGGATTGCGACAGGAATGCTGGTCATCGTGGCCGCCAGTCTGCTGCTGTCGTGGCCGGGATCGCTGGAGTTCGGTTCGATGTGGGGATCGCTGTGCATCATCGGCGCGTGCGGATGCTGGGCGATGGACAACAACCTGACCCGCCAGGTGTCAGCTTGCGATCCACTTCAGATCGCCTGCATCAAGGGGTTGGTCGCGGGCAGCGTCAGCACCGGCGTGGCGCTATTCAGCGGTATGGCTTTGCCCGCGCCGGGGATGGTCGCGGCTGCCGCTGTGGTGGGGTTTCTCGGTTACGGACTGAGTTTGGCGCTCTTCATTCTGGCGTTGCGCCATATCGGCGTTGCCCGCACTGGCGCTTACTTTGCGCTGGCTCCATTTGTCGGCGCTGCCCTGTCCGTGATCATGTTGGGTGAAATCCCCGGCCTGCTGTTCTGGATCGCCGCCGCCTTGATGATGTTAGGGCTATGGCTGCATCTTTCCGAACGGCATGATCACGAACACCGGCATGATGAGAGCACGCACGATCATCAGCATCGCCATGACGAGCATCACCAGCATCGCCATGATTTCCCGTGGGATGGGCGCGAGCCGCATGCCCACGGCCATCATCACGCCGGACTGCGGCACAGCCATCCGCATTTCCCGGACATTCATCATGCCACGACCACTAGCCCCTTACAGCCGATCGGACGCAAACTCCGCCAGCCGCGACCGCTCGCCGCGCCGCAGGGTGACATGCCCGCCATGCGGCCAGTCCTTGAACCGATCCACCACATAAGTCAAACCCGACGTGGTTTCCGACAGATACGGCGTGTCAATCTGGGCGATGTTACCGAGACAAATCACTTTGGTGCCGGGACCGGCGCGGGTGATCAGAGTTTTCATCTGCTTGGCGGTCAGATTCTGCGCCTCGTCAATGATCAGATATTTGCTCTGAAACGTCCGTCCGCGCATGAAATTCAGCGAGCGAATCTTGATCTTGCTGCTCAGCAAATCGGCAGTGGCGGCCCGGCCCCATTCGCCGCCTTCCTTGGGCGCCAGCACTTCCAAATTGTCCATCAGCGCGCCCATCCACGGCGTCATCTTCTCTTCTTCCGTGCCGGGCAGAAAGCCAATGTCCTCGCCCACCGGCACGGTGACGCGGGTCATGATGATTTCCCGATACCGCTTGGCGTCCAGCACTTGCGCCAGCCCCGCCGCCAAGGTCAGCAGGGTCTTGCCGGTGCCCGCCGCGCCCAGCAGCGTTACAAAATCAATCTCCGGATCCATCAACAGATTCAGTGCGAAATTCTGTTCGCGGTTGCGGGCGTTGATGCCCCAGACCGTATGATTGGGCGCGGTATGATCCTTGAGAATTTCGATCACCGCCTCCCCGCCGCGCAACTGGCGCACAATGAAAACCGTTTCCTCGTCGACCGGAAATAGCCCCTGATTCGGATACCAGTTCGCCACGTCCGGGCCGTTCACCCGGTAAAAGGTGCGCCCGCTGTCCTTCCAGGAATCCAGCGTCTTGCCGTGGGTGTCCCAGAAATCCGCCGCCAGTTCGCGGGCGCCGCTGTACAGCAGATTAACGTCATCCAGCGTCTGATCGTTGTAGTAGTCCTCAGCGTGAATGCCCAGGATAGCGGCCTTGATCCGCAAGTTGATGTCTTTCGACACCAGCGTAATTTGCGCCTGCGGCTGATCCTGTTGCAGGGTCAGCACCATGCTTAGAATGTCGTTATCGGGGGTATTGCCAGGCAGATTGGCCGGCGGCGCGATCCGGTTGGGGCGGATTTGAAAGAACAGCCGGCCGCTGACCGGTTCGCCCTGCAGGTCCAGCAGGCCGGGCAGCGGCAGCCCCCGATCAATTTCTTCCTTGCTGGCCCCAGCGATCACATCGTCCAGAAAGCGGCTGACCTGTCGCACATTGCGGGCGACTTCGGAAACGCCTTTCTTGGCGTGATCCAGTTCCTCCAGCACCATCATCGGCAAATGAATGTCGTGTTCCTGAAAGCGGAACAGCGCAGTGGGATCGTGCATCAGCACATTGGTGTCAAGAACGAACAAACGGCGGACGGGTTGGCGATGGATAGTAGTTTCAACGCTGGAATCGAGCATTGGAGCGCAATTGGGAGTCATGGGCAGGAGCGCGGCAGCGCGGGTTAAATGGATAATGCCAAAGGGATATTCGCCAGTTTGGGCGAAAAAGAAAGGCTCTGGGAAAACGGCGCCTTATTTCAAAGCTTCAACTGCCGCCAGAATCACAGCGGCGTGACCATCGGTTTTGACCTTGCGCCATTCCCGCCGCAACACCCCAGTTTCGTCAATCAGGAAGGTGCTGCGCTCGACGCCCAGAGCTTCCTTGCCATAATTCTTTTTCAGCTTGATCACGTCAAACAGGCGGCAGAGCGTTTCATCCGAGTCGGAGATGAGATCAAAAGGAAAATTGTGCTTGGCGCGGAATTTTTCATGGCTGCTGACGCTATCGCGTGAAACGCCGAAAATCACAGTGTTCAACGCGGCAAATTGCGGGTGCAGATCGCGGAACTGCTGACCTTCGACCGTGCAGCCGGGCGTGTTGTCCCTGGGATAGAAATACAGCGCCAGCCGCTGACCGCGCAGTTCAGAAAGCCGAACGATGCGGTCGCTGGTGGCGACTGCGCTGAAATCGGGTACGGCTTGACCTACGCTGATCCCGCTCATCCCTTAATCGGCTCCATCACCGCATCCAGATTCAGGTCGTCGCAAAAATCGAGAAATTCTTCGCGCAGCAGAGCGATATGAGTGCTGGCTGGAATGCCAATGGCTAAATTGACCGAGAACATCGGCGTGCCGGTGTGCGGGGCGCTGTAGCTGCGCGTCACCATATCTTCGATATTGATCGAGCGGCTGGCGAAGAATCCGGCCAGATTATGAACCACGCCAGGCTGATTCACCGCGACCACTTCCACTGCATAAGGCAGCACATCGCCGGTCGGCGTGCGGCTCTCGGTGCGCTTGGCGACAATGGTCAAATTCAACGCCTGCTCCAGCCGCTTAAACTGCATTTCCAGCTTGGTCAACGTGTTCCAGTTGCCCTGCACCAGCAACAGGATGGCGAATTCGCCGCCGAGAATGGTCATGCGGCTGTCCACAATGCCGCAATCGCATTCCAGGATCACGCGGGACAGTTCGTTGACCAGACCGGGGCGGTCTTCACCCAAAGCGGAAACGACCAGATAGTTTTTCACGGCGGGAGCTTCCTACAGGCCAATAGACGGGAATAACGGAACCAGGAAAATACTCGGAAAAGACACAATATCAGTGTACAGGCAAACCCGCCGGGCTGAAAACCGCCTTGGCAGGCGCTTGTCAACCTTGCCGGGTATCCGTACCATGCGGCGATTGCTGGCAAACAGAGAGCGTAAGACCATGTTTCGTGGGAGTATGGTGGCTGTCGTGACGCCGATGAAAGCCGACGGCGCACTGGATTTCGAGGCGCTGACGCGGTTGGTGGAATTCCATATTGATCAAGGCTCCGACGGCATTATTGCGGTGGGCACCACCGGCGAATCGGCGACGGTTGATTTTGAGGAACACATTGAAGTCGTGCGCTGGGTGGTGAAACAGGTCAAGGGCCGGATTCCGGTGATCGCCGGCACTGGCGCCAATTCGACTGACGAGGCGCTGCATCTGACCCGGCGGTCGATGGAGGCCGGCGCTGACGCCTGTTTGCTGGTCACGCCCTATTACAACAAGCCCACTCAGGAAGGCTTGTACCGACACTACAAACTCATCGCCAACAGCGTGGCGATTCCACAGATTTTATACAACGTGCCAGGCCGCACCGCCTGCGACCTTAAACCGGAAACGGTGGAGCGGCTGGCCGATATTCCCAACATTATCGGCATCAAGGAAGCCAGCACACTGGAGCGCATTCAGGAACTACTGCGTCGTTGCGGCGACCGGCTGGATGTCTTCAGCGGCGATGACGGTATTGCCGCCGAAGCGATTCTGAGCGGCGCCAAGGGCGTGATCTCGGTGACCGCCAATGTCGCGCCCCGGCTGATGCACGACATGAGCATGGCGGCGCTGGCGGGCGACCGCGCCCAGACCGAGGCGATCAATCAGCGCCTGACCGGGCTGCATCAGGCATTGTTTGTCGAATCCAACCCGATCCCGGTCAAGTGGGCGGTTAGCCAGATGGACCTGATTCCGCCCGGAATCCGGCTGCCGCTGACGCCGCTTTCGGAATCGTCTCATCCCGTGGTGCGCGCCGCCATGCAACAGGCTGGGGTGCTGTGAAAACGCCATGACGATACGCTTCCCTTCTACCTTGTCGCGCACTGCGCTGTTGTCTGCAATGCTGATCGCCTTGGCGGCCTGCTCCACCAATTTCGACACCCTGATTCCGGATCGGCGGCCCGACTATCGCCAAAGCAAGGTGATGTCCAACAAGCTGGACGTGCCGCCCGATCTCACTTCGTCCACCATTGACGACACCCTGATCGTGCCGGAGATCAATCCCGCCGGTTCCGCCAGCCTGTCGGCCTATGCCAGCGAACGCGGCGGCGCACAGCCGCAAGCCCGCAAAGCTGAGGCCGTCTTGCCGTTGCAGGCGGGAATCACCCTCCAACAGGATGGCGGCCAGCGCTGGCTGATCGTGGCGGCAGCGCCGGAACAGGTATGGCCGAAGGTGCGCGAGTTCTGGACCAGCAACGGGTTCGCCCTCAAGCGCGACGATCCCACCATCGGCATCATGGAAACCGACTGGCTCGAAAACCGCGCCGATATTCCCGAAGATGGCATTCGCAAAATTCTCAAGCAGTTTCTGGATGTGGCCTATTCGGCTGCGACCCGCGACAAGTTTCGCACCCGGCTGGAGCGCAGCGCCGACGGCAAAAGCACCGAAATCTATTTGAGCCATTCGGGGGTGGAAGAAGTCGCGATGGGCGGTTCCAGCGGCAGCGCGACCAACACCTTCGTCTGGCAACAGCGCCCGGCCAGTCCCGAACTGGAAGCGGAAATGCTCAATCGGCTGACGGTTTATCTGGGCGCCTCGGAAAAACGGGCTGAAGCGCAGCAGGCCAAAACCAGCAATCAGCCCACTTCAGGTCCGCGAGTTCGCTTGGTCGAGCAGGGCGGCGAGAGTCAATTGCTGATCAACGAAGACTATTCCCGCGCCTGGCGGCTGGTTGGTTTGGCGCTGGATAGCAGCAACTATGTGGTTGAAGAGCAGAATCGCGGCCAAGGTCTGTATGTGGTCGAATATCGCGATCCTGAAAAAGAAAATCAGAAATCCGGCGATGCGGGTTTCTGGTCCAGACTGGCGTTCTGGCGCAGCAGCAAGCCGGATGCGCCGCCGCCGGGAACCCGCTACCGGGTGCGGCTGGCCGGTCAGGCGCAGCAAACGGTGGTTGTCGTGCGCAGCGCCAGCGATCAGCCTGATGCCTCGCCCGGCGCCCGGCAAGTGCTGGACGCTCTGCAGAAAGTCATCAAGTAGGCCGGAATCCGGCCTGAACCGTTGTTGATGGCGGTTCAGGCTGGGTTTCGGTAACAGGATAGTCTGCAAGGTAAGCCGAACAATCAACTCAACCGGCTTGTTTAGCGAACCCCGAACAACTCTGAAAAGAACTGCTGCATCGCCGCCCAGGAACGGGCGTCAGCCGTTGCGTTATAGGCTGCGCCCTTGCTGTTATCAGCGCCATTGGCGGGATTGGTGAAGCCATGCACTGCGCCGCCATAGGCGACCAACTGCCAATCCGCCCCGCCCTGACGCATTTCAGCCTCGAAGGCCGTCACCTGCTCGGCAGGCACATAGGGATCGTCGGCCCCGTGCAGCGCCAGCACCTTGGCGCGGATATTTTTGGCGTCCTGGGGCGCTGGCGTATCCAGGCCACCGTGAAAACTCACCACCCCGGCCACATCCGCGCCGCTGCGGGCCAGTTCCAGCACCGTAGTTCCGCCGAAGCAGTAGCCAATCGCTGCGATCTTGTCCGGGGCCACGCCCGGTTGCGCCTTCAGCGTCGCCAATCCGGCAGCAGCCCGCTCTACGCAATAAGGGGCTGATCCTTCTTGAAGGAACCGGCCAGTTTGCCGGCCTCCTTGGTATCGGTGGTGACTTTGCCATCGCCGTAAATGTCAGCGGCGAACGCCACATAACCGAGTTCCGCCAATTGTTCAGCGCGGCGCTTGGCGTAGTCATTCAAACCCATCCATTCATGCACCACCAGCACACCGGGTGATGAACCCGTGGCGTCCTTGGGATAAGCTAAATACCCAATCAGCCGGGTATCGCCCTGCCGGTATTCCACCGTTTTGGTTTCGATAGCGGCCTGGGCCAGAACCGGCGTCAACAAAGCCAGCAGTAACAACCCTATTTTTGACATGGATCGATCTCCGGTGGTGAATAAACAACATCAACAGAACTTGCGCTTCGCTTTCAACTTACTACCAATTCCCGATAATTGAATGGCGTAGCACGGGCTGGAAGTCCGTGCTACGCCTATGGTTCACAAGTAAGGCCCGAACTGTTACTGAAGCCGCTGGCCTTTCTCACCAAGGCGGGAGAAATTCCGTCGGCAACTGCGCCAGTGAGCGGAATGCCGGTTTGGCGAAATAGTAGCCTTGAAACAGTTCGACGCCAAAGGCTTGCAATACATTCAATTCTTCCAGGGTTTCGACCCCTTTCCCAATGACTGCAATAGAGCGTTCACGGCATATTTTAACAATGCCATTGACAATGGTCTGACGGCGCTGGTCCTGATCAATATGGCGGATCAGCGCCATATCCAGCTTGATGAAATCGGTTTGGAGTTCGGCCAGCAAATTCAGCCCGGCATAACCTGCGCCAAAACCATCCAGCGCGGTTTTAAAGCTGCAGCGTTTGTAATACTTGATGATCTCCCGCGCATGGGCATAGCCGGTGATTTTTTCCGACTCAACAATCTCAAAGATAATCTGTTCAATCGGAAATCCATAGGTTTAAGCCGCTTCCAGGGTCGTGCGGATGCACAGTTCCGGGCGATAGACCGCATTGGGCAAAGAATTAATGCTGACAAAAGAAGTGGCGCCTAATTCAGCAGCAAGCTGTATGGCTTTAACCTGGTACACCTGATCAAAGCGATAGCGGTTATCCTTATTAACTCACTCAAAAATCCAGTCCGCCAACTCATTGTTCAAACGGCGAGCCAATGCCTCCTGAGCAAAAACCTGACGCAAGGTGGTATTGACAATCGGCTGAAACGCCATGGTGAAATCAAAATCCAGTCCTGCCCCGTCGGCGCATTAGGCGCAGTCCAGCGAGCGATAGTTTTTCTGCATCATCATCGTTAATCCCTCACCCATCAGATCAGTGGTTAGAGATCGCTGTTTTTAGGGCTTTTCAGATCGTCAGACCGCCACCACCAAGCCTGAAAAACCTCACAGGACTTTCGCTTCTGGTTTAAAAACCGTTCAGGGTTGAAGAACCTGTGCGAACCCCGTTTTTACCGATGAACGTCCCTCGACCGCTGAGCTTGCCCGAATGCGTCCAGGTCGAACGGATGGAAGGAAAGTCCTGCCTGCAAATG
>JAAUTD010000408.1 GCA_012031845.1 Synechococcaceae cyanobacterium SM1_2_3 | reverse complement strand
AATCCCCCCTTGCCCCCTTTGACAAAGGGGGGAAGCCGCGTTAGCGCGGGGGATTGTGTTTCAACCGGCAGTCCGTCAACAACTGAAATAGGATTGCTATAGACCCGGCAAATCCTTTCACCATTTTCACCGTTTCCACGCTGACATCAATCACTTGCGCGATGAGGCGAAGGATGTAATGCGGGTCATCCGGGCGATTCGGATCATTCACGATGCCGCTGCGCGGATCAGTTTTTATCTGATATTGCTCAATGACCCAGTCCAGCGCCGAGCGATTGCCTAGCCGGTATTCAAAGGCTTCAGCGGGAATGCCCGTCAGCGTGAGCCAGTCGTTATAAATCAGGGCGGTTTTATCCGGGGTCAGCCGCATTTTTCGGGTTTGCCAGTTTTGCATCTGGCCGGGCGCGTAAATCCGCTTGAGCGGATATTCCGGCTGCTGTTCGTAATCCACATGCAGCGCGGCTAATTGCTTTCCAGCGTTGCAAAAGGCCCAGAAATCTGCCGCATACGGAATGCGCGGCAATTCGCGGCGCAAATTGGCGGCGTATTTCTGGCGATAAACCGGATGATGCAGAATCCCATAGACGTAATGAAAAATCGCCCGTTTATCAATAGCGGAATCGCGGTAATGATCGCGGAAAGCCGCCACCGCCCAATCGCTGATGTTTTCCCGCCGGTTTTGCCCGTCTTCGCTGTAGGTGTAAAAGGGGAAGCATTGATTCGCGTCTATGGTGATGATTGATAAATTGGGGATTACATTTGTACAAACACACCAGTAGCCGGTTCTTCCTCCAACGCTGGGAAGACAAATCACCCGATTTTCCTTTTCCGACGACGCATCGGGAAAAATGGAGGGAAAAACATAGACTCGCTCATTAAACATCCGGTCGAAATAGATGTTGGATCGGGTAAATGGGCGATACAGGGAGACCCGAATTTTAGCTGCATCGAATTCCGCTTTTTGCCACGCGACAGGAAGTTTTTTAGCCCTTCTCCCCAACTGATCTTTTTATCGTCATAGGAAACAAAGTCATCCAATTTCGGCTTTTCTGTCAGGCTGTTCCATTTCAGGACGTGATCGTTATAGGTTTCGATCATCCGCTGCACATTCGCAGCCAGCGCCAGTGCATTGAAGTTATAAGCCCAAGCGTCCCGACTGGTTGCCACTCCTCTACTATAAATCCTGAAAATCACCCCTTCGGTTTCCTGCGTATTAGCTTTTTGTTCCTTGCTGCCGAGTGGAATAAAGCTATCAAAATCAGTCTGCAAACCTTCCGTCAGCCAGGTTTGATTTTTATCCGGCACAATCTCCCGCCATTCAATCGTTGCGTAATGATCCTGCTGTTCCAGAAAGCGGTATTTATCTTCTTTGCGCCAGAATTCATTGGTGCGGGCGTAATAAATGCGGGTGGGTTGCTGTTGCGGCTTTTTCAGCAGAAAAGTAATGCACACGCCCACTTGAATGCCAAACACATTATGAGTCGTGCCGGACAATTTGGGATTCTTGCGGACATTGCCGCCCAAATCCAGCAAATAAATCTCGCTAAAATCCTTCGCCCACTGTTTGCGCAGCCCATCAAAAGCAATCCCGTCCAGAAAGCCGTTATTGGTGACAAAGGCAATCAAGCCTTGCGGCTGTTTGCGCAACCGCTCGGTCGCCCAAGCGAAGGCTTTGACATACGGATCGCTCAGCGCATTTTTATTAGTCGCTTTGGAATGCGCCGCGTAGCGTTCCGCCACCCAGCGATCCACCACTGGATATTTGCGATTCTTGTTATTGTCGTTTTCATTGACCTGCCCGGCGTTATAAGGCGGATTACCGATAATCACAAAAATCGGCGCGGCTTTTTGCCGATGCACCCGTTCGGTATTCTCCGCCGTCAGAAAACCAAAAGCATGTTGGCGGTCTTCGGCTAATTCAAAGGTATCCACCAGACACAAACCAGCAAAGGGCTGATAATCGCCAGTCGCTTCAAAATAGGCGTGTTCGATATTCAGGCTGGCGATGTAATACGGCAATAGCAACAACTCATTGCAATGCAGCGCATCCGCGTACTTCTCTTTCAGCGCCGCTGGATCAATTTCCCGCAAAATGCGCGTGATGAAGTTACCGGTGCCGACAAACGGATCAAGAATATGCACATCGGGATCGGACAAGGAGCGGCCAAATTCGTGCTGCAACAGTTCCGCCGCCGACCGCACCATAAAATCAACCAGCGGTTGCGGGGTGTAAACAATGCCGTGGGTATCCGCCACATCCACCGCAAAACCTTGAAAGAACTGCTCATACACCGCATTGAGAAAACTCTGCTTCTCGCGGTAATCCTCAATGGTCGCCGCCGTGATTTCAATGGCGCGATAGCAATGATCCAGACTGCGCAAAAACTGCTCGCGGCTAAAAGAATGGGCAGTCAACGCCGCAATCACTTTCTCAATTTCGCGGGCAATCACATTCTTGGCGACAAAATCCTGATTATTAAAAACCTTGCGAAAAATCCGCTCGGTCAACAAATGCTGAATCAGCATTTCTTCGACTGCCCGCACTGACAAATTGGGATTCACCGCATCGCGGCATAATTGAAAGAAACCCTCAAATGCCGCTACAAAACCGGCATTTTTCAACCGCTCCTCGGCCATAATCGCCAGCAAGGCTTGTCCCAATTCCTGCACCTTGCCTTTGAAACCCGTGACCGCTTCCTGCCATTGCGCATAAGCGGGCGGTTGATAACCGAAAAACTGCTGCAATCCTTCAATCAGCGACTCCGGCTGGCGGGTATCGGCATTAAAAGCTTCTTGTCCGTTCTGCCAGAGAATCAATCGTTCCGGTGATTGAAACAGGATATTGTCCTTGGGATAACCTGCCGCGAATTTTTTAATGATCTCCGCCGGTAAATCATCCGCATTGTCTTTGGCCTCCCACACCCCCAGCCGTAGCATAAAGCGATCCACAATCGCCCCATCCACTCGCAAGGGACGGCGCTTGGGGCGCGGCAAGGGGTATTGCTCAATCAACTGCAAATGCGGGAATTGGCCGGCGCAATGCCGCAATAAACTGGCAAAAATGGGCGCGGTTGCGCCTTCATGCGCGATCCCGGACTGCCGCAGATGTTCTATTTCCTGGTAATAGTGGCGGATGACTTTATGGATTCG
>JAAUTD010000054.1 GCA_012031845.1 Synechococcaceae cyanobacterium SM1_2_3 | reverse complement strand
CCGAACCATTCGCTACTGCTGCGGAGATGCCGCCGATGAACGACGCGCCGCCACCGCTGGTTGATAACGCTACGGCTGACTCGTCCGCAGTCGCGCCGCAGCCGCTACAGGCTGAGAAGGTGGAGACTGACAACTCCGCGCTCATGCTGGCCCCCAACCGCCGGGCGGCGCTGATTGCAGGCATGGGCTGGGAAGAACTGGCGGCGGCGGTGAGCGAATGCACCGCTTGTGGACTGTGCGCCTCCCGCACCCAGACCGTGTTCGGGGTCGGCGACCGCCAGGCCGACTGGCTGATCATCGGTGAAGCGCCGGGCGCGGATGAAGATCGGCATGGCGAACCGTTTGTCGGGCGGGCGGGCAAGCTGCTGAATCCGATGCTGCTGGCGCTGGGTCTCAAGCGCGAGCAGGTGTTTATCGCCAACATTCTCAAGTGCCGTCCGCCGGATAACCGCGATCCGACGCCCGATGAAGCGGCGCAATGCCGCCCCTTTCTCAACCGGCAGATTGCGCTGATTCGACCGCGCATTATTCTCGCCATCGGACGCATCGCCGCCCACAATCTGCTGGCGACCGACACCCAAATCGGCAAATTGCGCGGCCAGGCGCATCATTTCGGGCCGACTCGCATCCCGCTGGTCGTCACTTATCATCCGGCCTATCTGTTGCGTTCGCCGCGTGAAAAGCGCAAAGCCTGGGACGATCTGCGACTGGCGCGGCGCACCCTGATCAGCGAGTCGCCATCATGAGCGCCCAACCCATCAGCGCCCTGCATCAATCCAGCGTTAGCCAGTTCCGCGCCATGCTGTATGCCGACTTGAAAGAAGTGCTGTCCATCGAAAAGCGCGCTCATCCATTCGCCTGGACTGACAGCATTCTGCGCGATTGCATCCGGGCCGGTTATCGTTGCCGGGTGCTGGAAAATCCGCACAGCTTCATCCAAGCCTATGGCGTCATGTCGGCGGCGGCAGGAGAAGCGCATATTCTCAATATCTGTGTGCGGCCGGAATTGCAGGGGCGCGGACTGGCGCGGCGGATGCTGGAGCACCTGCTGGAACTGGCCCGTGCGCTCGACGTGCAAACCGTGTTTCTGGAAGTGCGCCCGTCCAACGGTCGTGCGGTGCGGCTCTACAGTTCGGCGGGGTTTTGCGAGATTGGCCTGCGGCTCGGCTACTACCCCGCCGTCAAAGGCAGGGAAGACGCGCTGGTGATGGCCAAGGAACTCTGATGCGCGAGCGAGCAGGCAAGTCGCCCGTTGCCCGCTTTCTATCGCAGCCTATGCAGCCGCTTAAAACAGCTCGATTCTGGAACCCGCGCCAACATCTGCATCGTTGTCTTGGATCGCGCCCGAATCGCCATGATGGCTTTCCTCGACGGTATAACGGTTCAGGATTTGCTCCAGATTTTCCCGGAGTCGGCCCGTGGTGCTGACCGTGCGGAGCGAGCGGGTCACCCTACACCCGCACGAAGGCCAGCCGGTGACCGTGACCGCGCTGCGGGTGCGGGAAGAGTCCCCGCCGGCCGAGGTCGAACCCCTGGACTGGCGCTTGTTGAGCAACCGCTCGGTGGACACCTTAGCGGCGGCGGCGGAACTGATTCAGTGGTACGGAACGCGCTGGAGCATTGAGGTTTTCTTCCGAATTTTCAAAACCGGTTGCCGGGTCGAAGCCTTGCAGCTCAGTACCTTGGAGCGGCTGGAACCCGCCTTAGCCTTATACCTTATCATCGCCTGGCGGATTCAGTACCTGACCCTACTCGGTCGCGTTACCCCCGAGTGGCCCTGCGATGCCGTGCTCGACCCCGACGAATGGCACGCGGTCTACGTCGCGGTCCACCACCCACCTCCGCCGGCCATCTCGCCACCGTTGCCGACCATGCTGGGCTGGATCGCCCGTTTGGGCGGACATTTAGGCCGCAAGAACGACGGGCCACCCGGCCCTCAGTCCTTGTGGATCGGGTTGCAACGCGCTCGTGACCTCGCCTGGGGAATGCAATTAGCCGCTGATCTCCATGCTCAATCTACCGGTTAGGGATGTGTGTAATGGACAGCGTTAAGGGTGGTTCGATCTTTAGGATGACAAAGCCAGGACTTTCGCTCCATCCGTTCGCCCTGACGCTTCGACACGCTCAGCGGTCGAAGGGCATTTATCGGTAAAAAAGCGAGGTTCGACAGGATCATCCCGAACGGTTTTTGAACCTGAAGCAAAAGTCCTGATTACCTTGCATTTTACTGGAGGTCATTATGCCTACTGTCACCTTATCCACTACGGGCCAGGTCGTCATTCCCAAGGAAATCCGCGATGCGCTGCATTGGGAAGTTGGCGCCGAACTCACTTTGACCGAAGTGGGCAACGGCATCCTGCTGAAAGCAGTGCCAAAAAAACGCGGCAAACGGCTTGAAGATTTGATTGGCATGTTGCAACACGATGGGCCGCCTATTCCGATTGAGGAGTTGTGCAAGCCGGTGGATTACAGCGCCGACTGGGAAGAATCCGAGAAATGCAGCCGATAGCAGTCGCCAGCACTGGCAGCGCGGGAACAGGGCCTTACCCCGGAAGTGCGGATATTGCCGATTTAATGCCTTGGCCTCGATAAATTTTGTAGCAAGACCCTCTAATTAAGCTTAAACCACACTTTCAAGACGCCTCCCATGCTGACGCATCCGCCTAAAACCACTTATCTGAATGAATACACGCCGCCCGCTTACCGCATCCCGACGGTAGATCTCCGGTTTGAACTGGGCGATGACTTCACCACGGTCTATTCCCGGCTGAACATCGTCCGCGCCGACGCTACTCCCGCCGGCGCGCCGCTGCTGCTGGACGGCCAGCAATTGGAACTGGTCTCGCTGGAACTGGATGGTGAACCCGTAGCGACCGACCGCTATCAGGTCAACGCCGATCAGTTGACCCTGCTCTATCCACCCGAATCGTTTGAACTGGCGGTCGTCACCCGCATCCGCCCGCAGGACAACGCTTCCCTGGAAGGGTTGTACCAGTCCAGCGGCAATTTCTGCACCCAGTGTGAAGCAGAGGGTTTCCGCAAAATCACCTATTTTCTCGACCGCCCCGATGTGATGGCGGTGTTCACCACCACACTGGCGGCGGATAAAAGCCGTTATCCGGTATTGCTCTCCAATGGCAATCCCATTGCCAGCGGCGACCGGGCCGACGGCCATCATTGGGCGACCTGGCATGATCCCTTTCCCAAGCCCTGTTATCTGTTCGCGCTGGTGGCGGGTGATTTGCGCTGGATTGAAGACCAGTTCATCACCCATTCCGGGCGGGCGGTGACCCTGCGGATTTACGTCGAACCGGACAACCTCAGCCAGTGCGATCACGCCATGTACTCGCTGAAACAGGCGATGGCCTGGGATGAGCGGCGCTTCGGGCTGGAATATGATCTTGATTTATATCAGATCGTCGCCGTGGGCGATTTCAATATGGGCGCATGGAAAACAAGGGACTGAACGTCTTCAACACCAAATATGTGCTGGCCAAGCCGGAAACCGCTACCGACGCCGATTATCAGGGCATTCTCGGCGTGATCGGCCATGAGTATTTTCACAACTGGACTGGCAATCGCGTTACCTGCCGCGACTGGTTCCAGCTCAGTCTGAAAGAAGGGTTGACCGTGTTCCGCGATCAGGAATTCTCCAGCGATCTTGGTTCACGCGGGGTCAAGCGGATTGATTGATGTGCGGGTGTTGCGCGGCAGCCAGTTTCCGCAGGACGCCGGGCCGATGGCGCATCCCGTGCGCCCGGATTCCTATATCGAAATCAACAACTTCTACACCGTCACCGTCTATAACAAAGGCGCTGAAGTCATTCGGATGATCCAGACCTTGCTCGGTCAGGACGGCTTCCGGCGCGGCATGGATTTGTATTTTCAGCGCCACGATGGCCAGGCGGTCACTTGTGATGATTTTGTAGCGGCAATGGCCGACGCCAATCAGGTTGATCTGAGCCAGTTCAAGCGCTGGTATCACCAGGCCGGAACGCCTGAAATCACGGTCAGCGACGCCTACGATCCGGCCACAGGCGCTTATGCGCTCACTCTGCGCCAATCCTGCCCGCCGACCCCCGGTCAGCCGCACAAGGAACCGTTTCATATTCCGCTGCTGCTGGGACTGCTGGATGGCGACGGCCAGGATGTGCCGCTGCAATTGGCGGGAGAGGATGCGCCGCAGGGAACCACCCGCCTGCTGGCATTGCGCGAAACCGAGCAGACCTTCCAGTTCGTGAATATCCCGGCGCGACCCGTGTTATCGCTGTTGCGCGAGTTTTCCGCGCCGGTGAAATTAAACACCACTGAAACGGACAACGATCTACGCTTCCGGCTGGCGCATGACCGCGATGACTTCAACCGCTGGGATGCCGGCCAGACCTTGGCGATGCGGGCCATTCTGGGGCTGGTGGCGGATCGCCAACAAGGGCAGGCGTGGGCGCTGCCGGAATCGTTCAGCACGGCTTTCGAGCGAGCGCTAACCTCCGCCGCCGATCCGGCGCTGCTGGCGCAGGTTCTTACGCTGCCCAGTGAAACCTATCTGGCCGAACAAATGGAGGTGGTGGATGTGGACGGGATTCACGCCGCACACCGGTTTGTCCGGCGCACCTTGGCCGAGCGGTTGCGGGAATCGCTGCTGGCGACTTATGAAACCCTGCATGAACGCGAACGGGACGGCTACCGGATTGACGCCGCCGCTATCGGCCAGCGGGCGCTGAAAAACGTCTGCCTGGATTATTTAATGCAACTGGACGACGCTGATTTACTCGCCAGATGTCTGCGCCAGTTCTGCGAAGCCAGCAACATGACCGATCAGATCGGGGCGCTGGCGCCGCTGACTCACTGCGCCCACCCGGAACGGACTCAGGCGCTGGCCGAGTTTTATCAGCGCTGGCGGCGGGATGCGCTGGTGATTGACAAGTGGCTAAGCCTGCAAGCGGCTTCACGCTTACCGGGCGCGTTGGCCGTTATTCAGGAATTGATGGGACATGAAGCCTTTAACCTGCGCAACCCCAACAAGGTTCGAGCGTTGATTGGCGCGTTCGCTCAAGCCAATCCAGTGAATTTTCACAGCATTGACGGCAGCGGCTATACTTTTCTGGCCGATCAGATTCTGGCGCTGAACGACTTTAATCCACAGATCGCGGCGCGATTGATGGCGGCGTTCACCCGCTGGCGCAAGTACGATCCGGATCGGCGGCAGCGGATGCAAAATCAAATGGAACGCATCCTGGCCGCGCCGCAACTTTCGCCGGATGTCTACGAGATTGCGGCTAAAAGCCTGGAGCAAGAAAACAAGCCGGAGTCAGGATCACAATAATTTGCTGCACTGCAAAAAAATTGTTGACTCCCGGAATTGCGCGATGCAAAATGCGCCCACTGATGTTGCGTTGCACAATAAACCTTGAACCCCACTACACTTTGAATCTGAGTCAGGAGAGAAAGTCATGGCTACCAACCCCTTCAACCCGTTTGCCACCGTTGATTTCACCAAGTTCGACATGAGCAAGATGGACATGAGCAAGATGCTGGGCGATCTCAAGATCCCCGGTTTTGACATGGAAGCTGCAGTCGCCGCCCAGCGCAAGAATATCGAAGCTCTGACGGCCGCCAATCAGGCGGCGGTGCAGGGGATGCAGGCGGTAGCGCAACGCCAGGCGGAAATTCTGAGCCAGGTCATGAGCGAAGTGTCGGCGGTCGCGCAGCAACTTTCCAGCGCCGGCAGCAATCCGCAGGAACTGACCGCCAAGCAGGCCGAACTGGCGCGCAAAGCCTTTGAACAAGCGCTGGCTAACGCCCGCGAACTGGCTGAGATGGTCAGCAAGTCCAATACCGAAGCGTTCGCCATTATCAACAAGCGGGTGACCGAAAGCTTGCAGGAACTCAAGTCCCTGGTCGCCAAATAAGGCGACGGCTTCACTGTCCCATTCAGCGGGCAGGCCACGCGGAAACTCCGTGATGGCCTGCCCGCTGTTTTTTTGTGGCTGCCGTTACTGACGCAATGGCTACCCCATAAGCTACAATGATGCGGCTACCCGCTAACCCTACATAACGACGTGAGGAATTATCAATGGCCGATCCAAAAACCCCTGAACTGAAACTGCCGGAAGTCAAAATGCCCGATCCGGCCCAGATGGCGCAGCTCTTTTCCCATATTGCTGAAAAAAGTCAGATCATCGTCAAGGATTTTCTGAGTCGCCAGACTAGCGACGGCAAATACGATATGCAGGATACGATGGTGCTGGGCAAATCCTTTATGGAAATGACCCAGAAAATCATGGCCGACCCGGCGAAGCTGGCGCAGGCGCAGATGGATCTGTGGAAGAACTACATGGAACTGTGGCAGAAAACCCTGCCCGCGCTGTTTGGCCAGCCGATGGAGCCGGTGGTGCGCGAGCAGAAGGGCGATAAGCGCTTCAAGCACGACGACTGGCAGGACAACGTGCTGTTCTCGTACATCAAGCAGTCCTATCTGCTGACCGCCGGCTGGATTAATGACATGGTCGCCGATGTCGAGGGCTTCGACGACAAGACCAAGAAAAAGCTGCAATTTTATACCCGCCAGTTTGTAGACGCCCTGTCCCCCAGCAATTTTGCGCTGACCAACCCTGAAGTGGTGCGGGCCACCATCGAATCCGGCGGCGAAAACCTGATCAACGGCCTGAAGAACATGCTGGGCGATCTGGAGCGCGGCAAGGGCAAGCTCAGCATCCGCATGACTGATCTGGACGCCTTTGAACTGGGCAAGAACGTCGCCACCACCCCGGGCAAAGTCATTTACCAGAACGAAATGATGCAGCTTCTGCAATACGACCCCAGCACCCCGGACGTCTTCAAGAAGCCGCTGCTGATCTTCCCGCCGTGGATCAACAAGTTCTACATCATGGATCTGCGGCCCAAGAATTCGCTGATCAAGTGGTGCGTGGATCAGGGCTTTACCGTCTTCCTGATGTCCTGGATCAACCCGGACGAGAAGATGGCCGAAAAGGCGTTCGATGATTATCTGCGCGACGGCCGCTGGCGGCGCTGGATGCTATCGAGCAGGCCACTGGCGAACCCGAAGTCAACGCGCTGGGCTATTGCCTGGGCGGTACGCTGTTGTCAGTGACCAATGCCTATCTGGCCGCTCAAGGCACCCCGCGCATTACCGCCGCCACTCACCTCACCACCATGCTGGATTTCTCCCAGCCGGGCGAGCTGGAAGTCTTCATCGAGGAAGAGCAAATCGCCTCGCTGGAAAAGCGGATGGAACTCAAGGGCTATCTCGACGGCAGCGAGATGGCGACCACCTTCAGCATGTTGCGCGCCAATGATCTGATCTGGTCGTTCTTCATCAACAACTATCTGCTTGGCAAGGATCCGTTCCCCTTCGATCTGCTGTACTGGAATTCCGATTCCACGCGGATGCCGGCCAAGATGCACAGTTTCTATCTGCGCAACATGTACCAGCACAACCGCCTGAAGGAACCGGGTGGCGTGACGTTGCTGGGTACGCCGATTGATCTGACCAAGGTCAAAGTGCCGTCCTATTTCCTGTCGGCGATTGAAGATCACATTGCGCCGTGGACCTCGACCTATAGCGGCAGTCTGCTGTTCACCGGCCCGGTGAAGTTCGTGCTGAGTGGTTCCGGCCACATTGCCGGCCCGATCAACCCGCCTGCCGCCAACAAGTATTTCTTCTGGACCAATCCCAAGCATCCGGGCGATGCCAACGAATGGCTACAGGAAGCCAAGCAGACCGAGGGTTCCTGGTGGCCGGATTGGCAAAAGTGGCTGAGCAAGCTGTCTGGCGACAAGGTTCCGGCCCGGGTGCCGGGCACCGGTAAACTGCCGGTGATCGAAGATGCGCCAGGCTCCTATGTCAAGGCGCGCCTGATCAAGTAATTTGTGGTGTCATCTGCTATTCGGTGAGACCAAGAACGGCTATCGCGTCAGCGATAGCCGTTTTTAATGTGATTTCATGTTGAATAAGCGAGGATGAATGGATGAGTACGGGCAAATTCATCGAATGGTCGAATGAACTGAGCGTCGGCATCGAAGAAATTGATGACCAGCACCGGATTTTAGTGGATTTGTTAAATCAGGTTCATGAAGCCATTCAAAAGCGGCGCGGCGCGGAAGTTGCTGGGGGTGTCATTCAGCAATTGGAAGAATACACCCGGGTGCATTTCGCGGTTGAAGAAAGCCTGATGCGTATCCTTCACTATCCCGACTATGAGGGACATAAGGCCGATCACGACCGACTGGTTGAGCATCTGGCTGATTTACGAGAAAAACTCAAAACCGGGAAAGGCGCAATTAGCGTTGAACTGGCCCAGTTTCTGAAGGCGTGGCTGACCAAGCACATTCTGGAAGTGGATAAGCGCTATGTGCCATTCTTTTTGGCGCAGGGCATTCACCCGGAGTTATCCAAAGGCCGCTCGTGGACCAAAAGTTTTTGGCATTCATTGGGCCGGAGTTGAACCGGGCCTGATTCGCAGGTGAACAGATAACGGCTGTAAACGGTCGCCATCCAAACGCGGCCGTTTTTATGTTGACTGCAATGAGAGTAATTAAATGATCGCTAACAGGTTTTTAGAATGGTCCGATGACTTGAGCGTGGGCATTGCCGAGATAGACGCCCAGCATCAAATTCTGGTGGATCTGCTGAATGAGATTCATGAAGCCATTCGGGAAGGGACAACCGTGGAAGTCACTAAAGGGATCATTGATCGGCTGGATCAATACACCCGGATTCATTTTGCGGTCGAGGAGTGCCTGATGCGTATTCTGGATTACCCCGATTACGAGCGGCACAAACAGGAGCATGATAAGTTGCTCGCGCAATTGACCGATTTGCATATAAAGCTGGAGAAAGGCAAGGGCGCTATTGGTTTTGAACTGGCCTTCTTTCTGAAGGGCTGGATCACTCAGCATATTCTGGAAGGCGACCAGCGTTATGCCGCCCATTTCCTGTCACGCGGGATCAAGTCCGACGCAGAACCCAAAAGCTCCTGGGCGCAGCGGGTTATGAATTTGCTGGTCAGGCGTTAATCGGTGAAAGCAAAAAACTGGCTGCTCGCCAAGGCGCGGCGGCCAGAATCTTGGCGACCGTGGCATCCTGCGCGGTGTATCAGAGTGGCTTACCCGTGGCGTGAGAACATTGCGGGAATGGCAGCAGTTAGTGCGGTTGATGCTGGAAAAATTCAGGGTAGGCGGTTGGATTGGATATAGAGTGCGGTGGGGCAACCGCAGAACCCCATAGAGGGCGGATTTTTGCGGAAGCGATTTATTTTTTGATGAAGCAGCCTGAATTTTTCAGGCTATACAGCGGTTTGGTGTAGAAAAATGCCTCGTTTAGGAGGACTACGACTTGTTAGGTTTCATGGGCACAAGTCCAACTCAAGGTCGGCGCGCAGCGGTAGTCTCTTACTTGGCTGTTGGGTTCGTTATCGCCCTTGTCATAGGCCAATCGCTCAATCCAGCAATCGGCCCATTTGAGGAAACCCACGGCGTTGTGCAAGGATCGGCTTTTGTTCCTGCGGACGGCCCAGCTCCCTCAAGAAATATATGGGTTCTGCTGTCCAATGGAACTACTGTGGTGATTAACGCGCCCACATATCTTCTGGTTACGCCGGGGCAAAAAGTCAAACTGCTTGTTTATCGCCGCCTGCTTACCAATGCCAAGTCATATGCAATCGTGAGTGCCGGGGTGACCCAATGAAGCCTAATACCCGTTGGGAAACGGTATAACAACCACGAATGGCTTTGTCTCCCTCCAGACAAAAAACAGCCCGGACCTTGCGGACCGGGCTGAATAAACACAAGTTAAACCCGGCGAACTGGATTTAATCATCCGTTCACCGTCAGTAGGTTACTCGAACTCGATGATCGCTTGATCCACCGCCAGACTGTCGCCAGGCGCAGCCAGAATCTTGGCGACCGTGGCATCCTGATCAGCGCGCAACATGTTTTCCATCTTCATCGCTTCGATCACCGCCAGTTCCTCCCCGGCCTTGACTTCCTGTCCAACTTGCACCGCGATCTTGGTCAATAAGCCCGGCATCGGCGACAGCAGATACTTGGACATATCCGGCGGCGCTTTCTCCGGCATCAATCCCTGAAGCTGCGCCACCCGGGGCGACATGACCTTGACATCCGCCTGCGAACCCCAGTGGAAAAGGCGATAAACCAAATCGCGGCGCTCCACCTGAATGCAAATGGCGGTGCCATTCAGGGAGCCTTTGAACAGCGGTTGGCCGAATTGCCAGTCGCTGCGCACCTGATAGGTCTCGCCCATGTACACCACATCGTAACCATTGTCAGCCGGATCGATATGCACCGGGTAGGAATGGCCGCCCATCAGCACCACCCAGTCGTTGTTGACGATCCGCTCGTGGCCGAGCAACTGGCCGCTGATTTTGGCGGCGCGATCCATATAGCGGCGATGCAGGAACGCTCCCACCGAGATCAACAAGGCTGGATCGTCATGCGGCACGTCGGCGGCGTGGAAACCGTGCGGGTATTCCTCGGCGATCATGTTGGTGCTGATCCGCCCGGTCATGAACCGGGTATGCACCATCAGCGCCGCCAGGAAGCTGATGTTGTGCTGGACCCCGCGAATGAAGAACTCGTTGAGCGCATCGCGCATGTGGGCGATAGCGCGGTCGCGGGTCGCGCCATAGGTGATCAGCTTGGCGATCATCGGGTCGTAATACATGGACACTTCGCCGCCTTCATAGACGCCGGTGTCCACCCGCACCACATCGCTTTCCTTGGGCGGCATGTACTTGACCAGCCGACCAATGGACGGCAGGAAATTACGGAACGGGTCTTCAGCGTAAACCCGCGCTTCAATCGCCCAGCCCTTGAGCTTGACGCCTTCCTGAGTGAAGCTGAGCGACTCGCCCGCCGCCACCCGAATCATCTGCTCCACCAGGTCCAGCCCGGTGATGTACTCGGTGACCGGATGCTCCACTTGCAGGCGGGTGTTCATCTCCAGGAAATAGAAATTGCGCTTGGAATCCACGATGAACTCGACCGTGCCGGCCGATTGATAGTCCACCGCCCGCGCCAGCGCCACCGCCTGCTCGCCCATCGCCCGCCGGGTGATTTCATCCAGGAACGGGGACGGCGCTTCCTCGATCACTTTTTGATGACGGCGCTGCAGCGAGCATTCGCGCTCACCCAGATAGACGATGTTGCCGTGGCTGTCGCCCAATACCTGAATTTCGATATGGCGCGGCTCCTCGATGTACTTCTCGATGAACACGCGATCATCACCGAAGGAGGAGCGGGCTTCATTGGTGGAGCGTTCGAAGCCGTCGCGGCATTCGTTGTCATTCCAGGCGATGCGCATCCCCTTGCCGCCGCCGCCCGCGCTGGCCTTGATCATCACCGGATAGCCGATTTCCAGAGCGATCTCAACCGCCTCCTTGGCGTCCTTAATGACTTCGGTGTAGCCGGGCACGGTGCTGACCCCGGCCAGTTTGGCTAATTTCTTGGAGGTGATCTTGTCGCCCATCGCTTCGATGGCCTTCACCTTCGGGCCGATGAAGGCGATCCCTTCCTTTTCCAGCATTTCGCAGAACGCCGCCCGTTCCGACAGGAAACCGTAGCCCGGATGCACTGCTTCCGCGCCGGTGTCCTTGCAGGCTTGCACGATCCGCTCCATCACCAGATAGCTTTGGGCGGTGGGCGGCGGGCCGATCAATACGGCTTCGTCCGCCATATCCACATGCAGGGCGTCCCGGTCGGCTTCGGAATAAACCGCGACGGTTTTAATACCCATCTTGCGGGCGGTTTTGATCACGCGGCAGGCGATTTCGCCACGGTTGGCAATCAGAATTTTCTTGAACATGTGTCGCTTCTCCCTCACAGCGGAATGTTGCCGTGCTTGCGCCACGGATTTTCGAGTTCTTTATCCCGCAGCATCGCCAGCGAACGGCAAATCCGCTTGCGGGTGCCATGCGGCATGATCACGTCGTCAATGAAACCGCGATGACCGGCGATAAACGGGTTGGCGAATTTCTTGCGATATTCCTCGGTGCGCTCGGCAATCTTGGCTGCGTCGCCGAGATCCTGGCGGAAAATGATTTCCACCGCGCCTTTCGGACCCATCACCGCGATTTCAGCAGTCGGCCAGGCAAAGTTGACATCGCCGCGCAGATGCTTGGAGCTCATCACGTCATAGGCGCCGCCGTAAGCCTTGCGGGTGATGACGGTGACTTTCGGCACGGTGCATTCGGCGTAGGCATAGAGCAGCTTTGCCCCGTGCTTGATAATGCCGCCGTATTCCTGGGCGGTGCCGGGCATGAAGCCGGGCACGTCCACAAAGGTGATGATCGGGATGTTGAAGGCGTCGCAGAAGCGGACGAAGCGGCCGGCCTTGATCGCCGACTTGATGTCCAGGCAGCCCGCCAGCACCATCGGCTGATTGGCGACGATGCCGACCGGCCAGCCATCCATGCGGGCGAAGCCGATGATGATGTTTTTGGCGTTTTCCGGCTGCACTTCGAAGAAATCTACGTCATCCACGACCTTCAGGATCAATTCCTTCATGTCGTAGGGCTTGTTGGGGCTGTCCGGGATCAGGGTGTCCAGCGAATAATCAATCCGGTCCACCGGATCGGGCGTGGGCCGGAACGGCGGCTTATCCTTGTTGTTGGCCGGCAGGAAGTTGATGAAGCGGCGCAGCATCAACAGCGCCTCGATGTCATTCTCAAAGGCCCGGTCGCACACCCCGGACTTGGTGGCGTGGGTCATCGCCCCGCCCAGTTCCTCAGCGGTGACTTCCTCGTGGGTGACGGTCTTCACCACATCGGGGCCGGTCACGAACATATACGAGGTGTCCTTGACCATGAAGATGAAGTCGGTCATGGCGGGCGAATACACCGCGCCGCCGGCGCACGGCCCCATGATCAGCGAAATCTGTGGAATGACTCCCGACGCCATGACATTGCGCTGGAACACGTTGGCGTAACCCGCCAGCGAGTCCACGCCTTCCTGGATGCGGGCGCCGCCGGAATCGTTCAGGCCAATGACTGGCGCACCGACCTTGAGCGCGTGATCCATGATCTTGCAGATTTTCTCGGCGTGGGCCTGCGACAGCGAGCCGCCAAACACAGTGAAATCCTGGCTGAATACGAACACGATCCGGCCATTCACCGTACCGTAACCGGTGACGACGCCATCGCCAGGAGTGCTGGTGTCGGCCATGCCGAAGTCGTTACAGCGATGCTCAACGAACATATCCCATTCTTCAAAACTGTCCGGATCAAGCAGGACTTCGATGCGTTCGCGGGCGCTGAGCTTGCCGCGATTATGCTGCGCATCTACGCGGCGCTGTCCGCCACCCAGGCGAGCTGCGCTACGTTTTTGTTCCAGTTGATTAATAATGTCATGCATGAACACTTTCTCCTGGATACGGGCGCCGGTAGCGGGCTAGCGGCGCCGGAGGCTTGGGAACCATTCCCTGCAACTGGAAACTCCGAGTTGTGGGGACGGGTCCAGACACCGCGGGCGCTGTTTCGCCCCGCGCGACGGTAAAGCGGAATTTCCAAAAGCAGAGGGCGCGATCCATGAGGGACGGACCAGCGGCAATTCGGGATAGGGGATCCAAATTTATTAGTCTTTTCAATTTATTGGATGTATTTACGCTGCTGACGGCGGGGTGAACCGTCGTTGCTAAGTTCGGCAATTATAATAGGGTTTTTACCCATTTTTGCAGCGGCGACCCGATATTTTCACTGGCTGTCAGTGGGGCTTCTCTGACCCCTGGGACGGGGCCAGAGTCGTTCGGCGCTACCCCAAGGATTCGCTGGTCTGAGTCAGCAAGCGCGCCAGCCACGGTTTTTACTGGTGTAGCTAATTTCGTACAGATCGGCGCTGGCGCTGGCCTGCAATAAATAATCGTCGCTGGTGCGCAATTCATCGGCCAACTGATGCTCCAGCGCCCTGGTTCCATACCAGTATTCGCCGGTCGCCACCTGTTCCAAATCCAGTTGCGGCCGGTGCGCTTTGACAAAATCCTTGAATAAGGTATGCGTGATCTCGATTTCTTCCTGAAACTTGTGACGGCCTTTCTCCGTGTTCTCGCCAAATAAGGTAACGGTGCGTTTGAATTCACCCGCCATGAATTGCTCATAATCAATGTCATGCTTTTTGAGCAAACGATTGAAATTGGGCAATTGGGCAATGACGCCAATCGAACCCAGAATGGCGAACGGCGCAGCAACGATTCGGTCAGCGACGCAAGCCATTAAATAGCCGCCGCTGGCTGCTACTTTATCCACGGCCACGGTCAATTTCACCTGCCGGTCGCGAATCCGCAGCAATTGCGCCGCCGCCAAGCCGTAGGCGTGAACCATGCCGCCGACGCTTTCCAGCCGCACCATGACTTCATCTTCTGGCTTGGCGACCGTCAGTACGGCGGTGACTTCTTCGCGCAGCGAAGTCACCGCCGCAGCGCGTAAATCACCGTGGAAGTTCAGCACGAATACCCGGCGGCGCTCGGTTTTGCTGTGTTGCTTTTCTTGCGCCTTCTGTTCTTTTTGCGCCTGCTTAAACGCTTTTTTCGACAAAGTTGCCGATTTGAGCGCCATCGCCATCGTGTCGTAATCGTCATTGAGATGCCGAATATCCAGCCGTCCCCGACTGTCTGGTTGACCGCCGCCACTGCGGGCGGCCAGCGCCACAATACCGCCAACGACGACCAGCACTGCGATTGCCAGGGTTGCGGCTTTGGCCAGAAACATCCCATATTCGCTTAAAAATTCCATCGGTTATAAGTCTCCGTAGCGTTAAGTCATGATTCACTTTACCCGAAGTCCTGCTAAAAATAACTATTGAATTTGCCAGGTTGTTTGTTCAGTGCAGTGTATTGACACTAGTGCTGGCTTGCGGCTTATGACCATTCCCATAAATTCTGCGAATAAGACATGAATAAATCTGCTCTGCGGGTTGGCGTCGGCGGGCCTGTCGGTTCTGGAAAAAAGCACTGGTCGAAGCTTTATGCAAGGCATTACGTGGCCGCTATCAAATAGCAGTGGTCACGAATGATATTTATACCTATGAAGATGCGCAATTTCTGATTCGCGCCCAAACTTTGGCGGCTGATCGCATTGTCGGCGTGGAAACCGGCGGTTGTCCGCATACCGCAATTTGTGAAGACGCTTCCATGAATCTGGCGGCGGTAGCGCAATTATGCGAGCGCTTTCCCGATCTGGATTTAGTGCTGGTGGTATTACCCGATCTGATCTGCTGGTGATCAATAAAATTGATCTCGCGCCTTATGTCGGAGCATCGCTGGAAGTCATGGATCGCGACGCCAAAAAGATGCGTGGCGAACGACCATTTATCTTCACCAATCTGAAAACCGGGCAGGGAGTGGATGCGGTGATTGCTTTTATTGTCGAGCGCGGGATGCTCAAAGCGGGCTGAAGCAGACTGATAATTTGGAACAGCCGTATTCCAGAG
>JAAUTD010000407.1 GCA_012031845.1 Synechococcaceae cyanobacterium SM1_2_3 | reverse complement strand
CGCCGCAGTGGCAATATCCTGACTCTGAAGCGCGGGCAGCAGGTCAGCCAGAAAAATTTCCATGCCGCCCATGAACGGTGGGTAAAACTTGCCAAGATGAAGGATGCGCATGATCTATTCCGCAGCGTCCGGTTTCGAGGCTGGCGTCGTTGTGGCATCTGGCGATAGAGGGGCTTGCGCTTCCAGCATCGCCAGCCGTTGCGTCAGCCGCCGAATCAGCCGTTCCTGGCGGGATTGCTCCAGATCCATCGTCAACATCTTGATCAACAGCAGGCTGAATCCCAATACGATAGCCAGAATCGGCGGATAACTGACCCCCAGCAAGGCCGCCAGTCGATCAAACAGCCGGGGGAATAATCCCAACACCGCGACGGTGGCCGCAGATCCAATCCACCAGATCGCATAAGGCCCATGCAGATGATCGCGTCGAACCAGCAGCAGAATAATTGCGGCGAGGCAGATGCCTATCGCCATCGAAGTAACTTGGTAAGTGATCATCAGCGCAACATCACAGGTCAGTGGAGGATGGTCGAGCGCCATAGCCGACTCTTGCGATGCAGAGCAGGCTGGTTTGCAGCATATATTTTCCGACTATCCACCAGGAGCGAAAGATTTTGGATGCGCCTTGGGCGCGGGGCTGCATCGCAACCGGCACTTCAATCGTTCGCAAACCCTTGCGGCGCAGGATCAGCAAGACTCCAACATCCTGATAATCCAGCAGGCTGGCTTCGCCGGAAGCTAATACGATCATCGCAGCATGGTTATAGGCGCGAAAACCCGAAGTAATATCCTCAAGCTCCAGGCCGGTGAGCCAGCGAAAATAGCTCCAGGCCAGTTGCCGGGCGCGGCTGGCCCGTTCGGGGAAAGCCCCAATCACCACGTCGGCCGTTCCAGTGCGCAGCGGTTGCAGCAATTGGCCGATGTCTTCGGGCTGGTGCTGACCATCGGCATCGAGCGTGATCGCGGTGCGGTAGCCTTGGCGCAGGGCATAGCGAACCCGGTTTGAATCGCGCCCCATGCGCCGAGTTGCAGCGCCAGCGGCAACACGGTCGCGCCAGCACGGCCCGGGCGAAATACCCAGTAGCGTCGCTGCTGCAATCGTCAATCACCACCACGGGACAGCTCCATAGCTGTCGGACTTGGGCGACGATAGCGCCAACAGTAGCCTGCTCGTTGTGGGCCGGGATCAGAACAAGGGTGTAGCTGGATGCGGGCATTAGTGAGTTATGTCACAGGCCGGACGCATCTTCAGCATAGCTGAACACTGCAATGCCCAGTTTCTCGGCAACGGCGCGGGCCGACGGCGGTGTCATCGGAGAAATCACGATTTTGCGCTGCACCGGGCGTTGGTGGCGCTGTTGGTAAAAGCTCGCTTTGCGGTCGAAAATGTACATATCGCCTTTGGACATGGAAGACTTCAGTTCGCAAAGAATAACCTCGCCATTTTTAATAAAAATGTCAATTTCAACTTGATCAGGTCGGCCAAAGACACTGCCCTCGTCGTCAAATTCGTTCACATTCAGCACCTCAACGCCAAAGCTTGTTTCCAGAATCCCTTTTAAAGCGGGGCGGAAACTTTGCTCGAAAGCGGTTCCCCAGCGAGCGCCCAATGCGCCGATGCTCTGCTCCTGCTTCGAACAGGACAGTTTGATTTGTTCAAGCAGTTCATCATTTTTACGGTTCTGTTTCCACCACAGGCGGTTTTGCTCCCACCACAATTTTTTATTTTCCTCCCACTTGCGGTTCTGCTCCACGCGGCTTTCCTCCCACTTGCGGTTCTGTTCCTCACGGCTTTCTCTGGATTCACGCAGGTGTTCATCCCATTCGCGCAGGTGCTTGGCCCATTCGCGTTTATGCTCTTCGCGGTCGGCGGCGAACGCTTGGAGCATCCGGTCAAAGCAGGCATCGAAACTTTCCGGGGTTATCGCAGTTTGCCGGATCAACTGTTCCAGCCATCGTCGGAAACCACTGTCCTGTTTGAGCAGTTCAGGCAGTTCCGTTTGCAAACGTGTTCTCAGGTCTTCCACGGTCATCAGCAAATCTCTATGGAATATCAGCGTTGTTTCCAGCATTTTGACACAGGCCGGTTGGGTTGCAATCGGAAAGCAAGGCCATTTTGGCCCGGAATTTTCTAAATATTAATGTTTTTCGTCAAAAATATAATCAATTGTATTTTTTATTGACAATTTTTGGCTATTAATTAGAATGATATGCGACCGGCATCCCTTGGGTAACCAAGGTTCGCAAAGCCTCCGGTCCAGGCGCTGCCTGGATAGCGGGGTTGCCTGCAAGGTAAGCCTTGCGGTTGCAACACTCTCCCTCCTGGCGGCACTCAACTATGACTTGAATCCCTTCAATGAGATAGCCGAGGAGTGCCATGACGACCAACACCACGACACCGCCAACCATTCCTGCCGGGCCTAAGCCGGTAGGCGCTACTAACACCGGTCTGGATTTGTTGGTGACAACCATCACTGACGACCCGGGGCTAATCAAGAAAATCCCGCTGACCGATATCTACAGCGGGGCGACTGCCGCTGACGGGATGAATAAGCTGATAGTCGAAGCCATCCGCGCCACCGGCGTCGCCAACAACGGCGATATTACCGCTGCTGATGTTTATGACCTGAACGCCTATATCCGTAAACTTCACCTTGCTGAATGGAAAAAACTGCACGGTGACGATGAAGACTGCGAAGAGACCGGCTTTCATCTGGTGCAAAACGACGGCGCGACCAGCAAGCTCTTCGAGCGCAATGCCGTGAATACTGTGGCCGATGGGCTTTATCACCTCGGATTCGAAATCAAGGATGGGCATTTGCTCAATGAAGACGGCAACGCCAACGCCAGTGTCAAGACTGTGGCGCAATGGCTCAACGACTTGCTGGCGACTGATCTCACCGGCGATAGTCTGAAAAACGCCAGTGTTGATCCTTATGCCGAAGGCACAACCAAAACTGGACTGGATCAGTTAGTGACGATCATCACCACTGATGAAGGGCTGAACAAAAAGATCGCCACCAGCGAGATTTTGCCGGCGCACCGCTGCGGATGGGATGAATAAGAGTCATTGTCGAAGCGATCCGGGCCACGGGGATTGCTAATAACGGCGATGATTACAGCCGCCGATGTCCGCGATCTCAATGTCCTATATTCGGGCTAATCACCTTAAC
>JAAUTD010000053.1 GCA_012031845.1 Synechococcaceae cyanobacterium SM1_2_3 | reverse complement strand
TCCGCCGCGCTCGCCACAACAACAATCGTGCGCGTTTGCGCCAGTTGCCGTTCCAAAACGGGAACCGGGCGCAATTCGGAGAGCGTTCCAATGAATTTTTCCAGTTCAGCCGGATCGCGGCGGCGGAAAGCAACGCGACATAGCGCCCATACATGAGTCGCGGCGGTCAATCGCGGAGACTCATTGCGCCAACCGGCCCAAGCGCGGCAATGCCAGTCCCAGGCGGTAGCGAAATCGCCCCGGCGATACGCCAGTTCGCCCTCCAGAAAATCCAGCGGCGCAGTCCACGGTTGCCGCAGATCGCCCAGATAGCGCCGTCCCTGTTCCAATAGAGCGCGGCAGAAGGCGGTGGGTTTGCGTTCCAGACTGATATGAATAATGGCAATCAGCGCACTGAATACATCGGCAGGATCAGCGGTCGCAGCCTGCTCGCTGGCCGCTTGCAACAGAGTCGCCAGCGCCAAATCGTCCTCGCCGGCCAGCCGCAGGCTATAGCCTTCCCACAGCAGCGCTCGGACTCGCTCACCGGCCATCCCAGCGTTCCGGCTAACTCAACGGCTTGGCGTTCCAGGCGGGCAGCCGCGTGGTAATGACCACCGTCGCGGGCTTGGCGGGCTTGAGTGCGCAGTTGCGCGAGCGTTTGCTGGTCGGAGGGCATTGTTGGCAATCGTTGCGGTTATTGCCGAGCCAAAGAGTCAACCCGGCGGTTCAGCGCCGCCAGCCAAGCCGCCTCATCGTTGCAATCCAGCAGCAGTTCGCCCAAATCTTCCAATTGTTCCGGCTTTTTGAACCGGCTTAACAACGATTGGCTTTGCTCCGCTGCCTGTGCTCCGAATCGCCGCCGCGCCATCCGCAATAGCAATTGCCGTTCGGAATCAATGCCCTGCTGCAAGCCCTGCTGCACCCACTGTTCGGCAATCGTCGTCATCAGTTCGCCTCCACCGCTCAAGGTCTGGTTCGCTACCAGGAGCAAGGTTTCGCCATCCAGCCGCCGGGCGCCCTGCGCCAGCGTTTGTCGATCAGAGGGCATAAGTGGCTCAGACAAACGATTCAATGCGGTTGTAGAACCGGTTGAAATAATTAGGTCTGGGTACCCATGCTGCCTTTAGCAGTGTTGAGTGGAGAAATCGGTGTCATAGACTTGATTTTGTTATAGACACCCTGGGTCGGCGCGATCCAGACAAGACCGGGACCGGTAAAGGTCTGCAATAGTCCCTCCCCACTGGTGAGGGACTGAAACAAGGTCTTGGCAGATTTTCCGCATGAAAAGCCACACTGTCGCTGCGCACGAAAGCGAAATTGCCATCTACAGAAAGTTTTTCCCCTGCGGCCAGCTCATACATCAGCAACTCATGCACTGGCACTGGTGAATTAAGTACCACAATCCCAGAACCTTTTATCAAGGTTTGAAATAAGCCTTCTCCACCAAACAGGGCGCTGGAAATATTTTTTTGCAGTTTAGAACTGACTTGCATGTTGGCGGAGGCACAGAAAAAAGCGCCCTTGTCAACAATGAGCGCATCCTGATCAATGGTAAATAACAGGTAATGGCCGAAGGTAGGCTCCAGATAGATTTCCCCGCTGCCTTTAATGCGCGATTGAAACAGCGTTTCGCCACTCGTGAACTTGCGCATCAATCCACTGGCGATTCCTCCCTGAATACCTGATTCCAGTTGTAGATGACCTCTCATGAAATACAGTGCGCCCGGCTCAATAATCAACTCACTCTGATTGAGCCGAACCCGGATCATTTTCAAATGAATATCTGCTTGATTCACCATAAAAATCTTTTCGGCGACCAGCAAATCATCAGAGCCTTGCAGCGCCTTGTATTGCACGATTTCAAATACTGCGCCCGCAATCTCCTGCTTTTGCAGGACTTCAAAACAATCCTCACTCATAGCGATCACCATAGATAGTAAAAGTCGTTTTACCGCCTGTCGCTAGGTTCCAAAACCGGCAACCTAGTTGATGTCGCGGATCGGCTTAGTGCAGCAGCGAGAACATCCGCCGCCGGTAGGTGATCACCAGCGGATCGTCGTTGCCCAGCATCTCAAAAATGGCGATCAGCCCCTTGCGACCCGCGCCATCCTCAAACTGCGGATTGCGGCGCAAGATTTCCATGAACTGAACCAGCGCGGCTTCATAAGCGCCCGCCAGCACATAGCGGGCGGCCAGATGCTTACGGGCCGTCCAATCCTCGGCGTTGGCGCGCACCTGTGCTTCGAGAGTTGCCAAATCCGGCGCGCCTGCGGCCAGATCAGCGAACTGCAAGCGGGCCAGCAAGCCGCTGGCCGGTTGGCGGGTCTGCGCTTCAGCCGGGAGGCTTTGCAACAAAGTCCGCGCTTTCTCGGTGCGGTCGAGTTGCATCAGCTTGTCGGCCAGCGTCACCGTCAGTTCAACGCTGCCCGGTTCCTGTTTTAGCGCATCGCCCAGTAATTCAACCGCCTGCTTGCGCTGACCGCTTTGCCACAGCACTTCTACCTGTTCGAGCAGCCGGTCGCCTGGTTGGACGCACAACGGATCAAGGATCGCCCGGTACGCCGACTCCGGCTGCACCCCCACCAGTTGTTCAATAATCTGCCCCTGCCAGACCGCCAGCACCGTCGGCAGGCTGCGCACCCGGAAATGTGCTGCCAACGCCTGTTCGGCATCCGCATTGATCTTGGCCAGAATGACGCCGCCCCGGTATTCATTGACCAGTTTGGTCAGCAGTGGGGTCAGGGTTTTGCAGGGCTGGCACCAGTCGGCCCAGAAATCCACCAGCACCGGTACGCGCTGCGAATTTTCCACCACGACGGCGGTGAAGTTGTGTTGATTGACTTCAAAAACATACGGGGAATCAGTCATCTTCAGGTATCCGCAAAGGCCGCGCCGAGCGGCGGCAGGATTCGGCGACAGCGTAGAAATAAGAACGCCGAGTCGGGGATTTCAACCACCAGGCAGTAACACGCGGCGGACAACCGGCTCAGCGTTCAAGATATTGCAGCTTGTCCGGTTTTCCGTCCCACTCCGTCGCGTCAGGCGGCGGGTCCTTTTTGGCGGTAATCACCGGCCATTGTTTGGCGAGTTCAGTATTGAGCGCCAGGAAATGCTCCTGATCGGCGGGCAGGTCATCCTCGGCGTAAATGGCGTTGGCCGGGCACTCCGGCACGCACAAGGTGCAGTCAATGCACTCGTCGGGATCAATGACCAGAAAATTCGGCCCTTCGTGGAAACAGTCCACCGGACACACTTCCACACAATCGGTGTACTTACATTTGATGCAGTTTTCAGTAACGACAAAAGTCATGGCGGGTTCCCCTGAAAAGCCAGTAATAAAGAGCGCGATTTTAAAGGGCCTGAGTCATCGCGGCGGTTGAAGGCGGCGCTATTCCGCCGCGTTGCCTTTGCCGCTGTTTAACAGCGATTTAAGGTCGGCGAACGGATTGAAGGTCGCGGATTTCCGGTTGTTGGAACCGTCCATGCCGCCCCGCGCCAGCAGCGCCTCTTCATGGCGCTGATGTTCGTTGTCGTGGCAGTACAGGCACAGCAATTCCCAATTGCTGCCGTCCGGCGGGTTGTAGTCATGGTCATGATTGCGGTGATGCACCGTCAGTTCGTGCAGGTTCTGACGGTCGAACTCGCGGGTGCAGCGCCCGCAAATCCACGGATAGAGTTTTAGCGCCTGCTCGCGGTAATCGCGTTCGCGCTTTTCCCGATTCTGGCGGGCGGCGGCCACGGTTTGATCCAGTTTGCTGCCGCCGGATGAGGGAGTTTTGGGTTTCATCGGCATTTTCTTATTCCACAGTGACGGATTTAGCCAGATTGCGCGGCTGATCCACATCGGTGCCCTTGAGAATGGCGACGTGATAGGCCAGCAGTTGCAGCGGCACGGTAAAGACCATCGGCGCGATGGATTCCGGTGCTGGCGTCAAGGTTAGAACGTGGGTGCTGACCCCGCTGAGATGAGTGTCCACCTCACGGTCGGCGAACAGGAACAACTCACCGCCCCGCGCCCGCACTTCCTGAAGATTGGACAGCACTTTTTCCAGCAAGCCGTCTTTCGGCAACACACAAACCACCGGCATATCAGCGTCCACCAGCGCCAGCGGCCCATGTTTGAGTTCGCCCGCCGGATAGGCTTCGGCGTGAATATAGGAAATTTCCTTGAGCTTGAGCGCCCCTTCCAGCGCAATCGGGTAGTGCGGGCCGCGTCCCAGAAACAGCGCGTGATGTTTCTCGGCGAAATGCTCGGCCAGCCCTTCAATCGCGCCGTCCAGCAACAACGCCTGTTCCATCAGGCGCGGCAATTGTTCCAGTTCCTGCACTTGCGCGGTCAGGTCATCGCCGTTCAAACCGTGCCGCCGCCCCAGCGCCAGCGCCAGCAAACGCAAGGCGACCAGTTGGGTCGTGAACGCCTTGGTGGACGCCACGCCAATTTCCCGACCAGCGCGAGTGAGCAAGGTCAATTCCGATTCGCGCACCAGCGAGCTTTCGGCGACATTGCAAATCGCCAGTGAGGACAGATAGCCGCGTTGCTTGGCGGTGCGCAACGCCGCCAGCGTATCGGCGGTTTCGCCGGATTGGGAGATGCTGACGAACAGGCTGCCAGGCGGCGTCACCCCCCGCCGATAGCGGTATTCGCTGGCGACTTCGACCGCGCAGGGCACGCCCAGACTTTCCAGCCAGTAGCGGGCCACCAGCCCGGCGTGATAGCTGGTGCCGCAGGCGACGATGTGGACGCCGCGCACCTGATCAAACACCGCATTGGCCGCCAGTCCAAAACTGTCTTCCAGCAGCCGACCTTGATGAACCCGTCCTTCCAGCGTTTCGGCAACGACGGCGGGCTGCTCGAAAATTTCCTTGAGCATGTAATGGCGGTAACTGCCCTTGCCCGCCGCCGCGCCCATCTGGCCGGAATAGGACAGCGGACGCTCCACGACTTGCCCGGCGCGGTCGTAAATGGTGAAGGATTCGCGCTGCACCTCGGCAATATCGCCTTCGTCCAGAAACACAAAGCTCTGTGTGACCGGGGCCAGCGCGAACACATCGGAAGCGATGAAATGCTCGCCGATGCCAATGCCCAGCACCAGCGGACTGCCGACCCGCGCCGCAATCAGTCGTTCCGGGTCATGGCGGCAAATCACGCCCAGACTATAAGCGCCGGTGAGCTGGGTGACGGCCTGCCGCACCGCCGCCAGCAGATCAGCGCCGTGATTGCGCATCTGCTGATCAATCAGGTGCGCGATCACTTCGGTGTCGGTATCGGAATCGAAGCGGTAGCCCGCCGTGATTAAAGCCGCTTTCAATTCCTGATAATTCTCGATGATGCCGTTATGCACCACCGCTACCGAGTCGTTGCTGAGGTGGGGATGAGCGTTGCGTTCGCACGGTTCGCCGTGAGTGGCCCAGCGGGTATGCGCCAGTCCGAGCGGGCCGCGCACTGGCTCCTGTTGCAACCGCTCGGTCAATTTTTGCACCTTGCCGACGGTGCGCAACCGGTGCAACTGATCATCGCGGCTGTCGAGCGTGACGATGCCCGCCGAGTCATAGCCGCGATATTCCAGCCGCCGCAGCCCTTCAAGCAGGATGGGAGTGACATTGCGTTCAGCGATAGCGCCTACGATTCCACACATGACTGGTGATCTCAGCCAATCATTCTTGTTCTGACGCGGCAATCGCGCCGCCGAGTTGCCCGACCAGGGTTTGCAGATAATGGTGAAATTCATCGCCCAGTTCGGGATGCCGCAGACCATATTCTACGGTCGCGATCAGATAGCCCAATTTGGCGCCACAGTCATGCCGCCGCCCGGAAAATTCATAAGCCAACACCTGTTCTTCGTGCAGCAGCGCGGCGATGCCATCGGTCAACTGAATTTCGTTGCCCGCGCCGCGAGGGGTTTTTTCCAGCAGGTCGAAAATACGCGAAGTGAGAATATAGCGACCCACCACCGCCAGATTGGACGGCGCATTTTCCGGTTTCGGTTTCTCGACAATCCCATCCACGTTGCTGAGCCGGTTGGCGAAGGCCAGCGGATGAACAATGCCGTATTTGTTGGTCTCCGACTGCGGCACCCGCTCCACGCCCAGAATTGAGCATTGATATTTATTGAAATAGCGGGCCATCTGGCTCAATGCGCCGCCTTCCGCCGGGTCTTCCTCGATCAAATCGTCGGCCAGAATCACCGCGAATGGTTCGTCGCCGACCGCCGGGCGAGCGCACAGCACCGCATGACCCAAGCCCAGCGCTTCGGCTTGGCGGATATACACGCATTCCACTCTGGGCGGGACGATGTTGCGCACGATCTGAAGCAGATCGGCCTTGCCACGGGTTTCCAGCTCGACTTCCAGCTCGTAGGCTTTATCAAAATGATCAGCAATCGCGTTTTTGGTGCGCCCGATAATAAACACCAGGGTTTCCACTCCCGCCGCGACCGCTTCTTCGACCCCGTACTGAATCAGGGGCTTGTCTACAATCGGCAACATTTCCTTGGGACTGGCCTTGGTGGCTGGCAGGAACCGCGTGCCGAGGCCAGCGACCGGGAAAACTGCCTTGCGTACTTGCCGTTTCATTCTGGTTCACCTGTGCGAGTTGCTGCGGGTTATTGACCGGCATTGTCTGATTGGATGACCTTGGTATGCAAGTTGAACCATTGCGAGGAGTGACGTTATGCGAGTGATCCAGAGTTGGGATGATGGGGTGGTGGACGATGTGCAACTCACCGAATTGTTGCGCCGCTACCAGGCCACGGCGACGTTTAATTTGAATCCGGGCCTGCATCAGCGCCAGCGTTCGTTCAGTTGGCGCTATGGCGATAAGGAAGTCTGGCGGCTGGGCGCGGATGAATTGGCAGAGGTTTACGCCGGTTTTGAAATCGCCAACCATTCGCTGACGCATCCTAATCTGCTAGATTTATCTCCGGCGGATTTGGCGCGGGAAGTGGGCGACAGTCGCCGCTGGTTGCAGGACTGGTTTCAACAGCCGGTGCGCGGCTTTTGCTATCCGTTTGGCGGCGTTAATCCAGCGGTGAAAGCAGCGGTGTGCGCCGCTGGTCATGTTTATGCCCGCCGCACCGAGGATTGTGATTCGGTGTATCCGCCTGCTGATCCCTTTGAATTCCGGGTCAGTTGCAAATTCACTGATCCCGCGTTCTGGCATCACTATGAATGCGCCAAAGCTGCTAATGGCGTGTTCTTCTTCTGGGGTCACAGCTACGAATTGACCAGCGCGGCAATGTGGGCTGATTTGGAACATAAAATTGCGGGCATCAGCGCCGATCCGGTAGCGGAATGGGTGAATATCGAGGCGTTATTTGTTTAAGCGTTTAACGGCTATATCATGGTTTGGCAGACTGGCCGAACCCGATGGAGATACCGTAGGATGCGCTGACCGTAGGGAAGCGCATCGGGTTGAAAGATGCGCTTCGTACCTCAGCGCATCTACGGTCTACGGGCTGATTAATTTTAGTGAGGCATCTCATGGACATAGAATTGGCACGTATCGTTGAGGAAGATATTGGTTTCCTCACCTGCGAATGGAATCAAGACATTGACGACGCTTCGTTACGGCGAGCGAGCCCAATCCTTCGGTCACTTCTTGTCGAAGGGAAGCTTGGGAAAGTGGCCCACGACTGCGGAAGGAACCTCCGAATCATGGCTCCAGCTATCAATAGAGGTCTCACTGAGGCGGAACTGAAAGAGAAAGTCTACTTTCAAGCTGGTGGCGCAAAGTACAAAGGCGTAGAAGTGCAAGCCATATCCATGGTCAATCGTGCCCTATCCGAAAAGGAAATCAAGGCCAATTACGAACGCAACAAGAAAGTTATCGGCAAGAGCTACCCTGTAAAGCTCGATGTCTTTCTGCGTCAACCAAGTTTCGTTGTGGATGGAGTGCTTATCTACCGTGACGAGGTTATCAAGTACGTTTCAAACAAACTCGGCGGTACGCACTATGACGACACGAGAAATGCAGGGACCAAGAGTGATCCCTTGGGTAAATACGCCTTGTTGGACAAAGTACGCAGTGGCACCAATGTCGCAGATAAAAACGCTATCTACTATGAACTTTTAAGTATCGGTCAGCGTGTAGTAAATAGCCGTGATGTTCGCCATCTCCAGAAGCAACTGCAAGCGTTAATCGGTCGCCCAAGAGTTATCTATGCCTAATCCATCCATCAACACAGACGCTGCGCAATAAAGCCGTGCAGCGCCTGCTATGTCAGACGTTAGATCCCGTATAGAATACACTTCGTTTCTCAGCGCATCATTCGACGAAGAAACTTGGGCAAATGAAGCAGACTCCAAGACAAACTATCCCCGTGCTTACATTCCAGGCGCAACGTGGTTTTTCACGGTCAATCTCGCCGAACGGAAAGATAACCACTTGCTGGTCAATCATATTGATGATCTGCGGCGGGCGTTTCGGTACGTTATGGAAAACCATCCATTCCAGTTAGATGCGGTGGTAGTCTTGCCGGATCATCTCCATTGTATTTGGACTTTGCCTCCCAGCGACTCCGCTTATTCCATGCGTTGGAACTTGCTGAAAGGATATTTTTCTCGCGCCATCACACGGGGGAGCCAATCTCTCAAAGCCGGTCGAAGCGAAGAGAACGGGGTATTTGGCAACGCCGGTTTTGGGAACACCTGCTACGCGATCAGGAGGATTTCAATAAACACGTCGACTACATTCATTGGAATCCAGTAAAACATGTGTGGGTAAAGCAAGTTGCTGATTGGCCGTATTCGAGTTTTCATGACGCTGTAACCCGTGGCCTTTATCCGATAACCTGGGGATGTGATGAAAACTTTGACGGGTGTGGCAGTGAATGACTTGAATGATGCGCTTCGTTCCTCAGCGCATCCTACGCACTGCGATAAATAGAGGAGTCTCACATGGACAAAATCATTGAAGCAATGCCTATGGAGAACTACAAAATAAAAATACTTACCAGCACGGGTATTTCCGGCATTTTCGACGTTAAACCTTATTTAAGTGGCAGTACATTCAAAGAACTTGCCGATGAATCCTATTTTCGCTTGGTGCGCCCTGCCCATCATGGAATCGCATGGCCCCACGAACAAGATTTTAGTTCCGATACGATTATTTGGGATATGCAAAATGCCTAACGGGCGGTTGCAGCCCGCGTAGAATCCTATTCAGGACTTTCGTTCCATCCCTTCGCCCTGATTCTTCGATAGACTCAGAGGTCGAAGGGCATTCATCGGTATAAAACGGGGTTCGACCGGCTCACGGATCACCCCAAACGGTTTTTGAACCAGAAGCGATAGTCCTGCATACGTTGGTTTGCTGTGGAGATACCGTGGCGTGGTAGCAGTCCGGTAAAGCGCCGCGGGTCATGCCGAAACTATCTTGTCCGCCTGCAACAACTCTGCTTCCAGAGCAAGCGCCCGATTGCGCGATGTGCGGCGGTAAGTTCCAACCGCGATGGCAAGCGCGACGACGATCAGAATTGCCGCAACTGCGAACGTGACTCGCATACCGGTGGCAACGGCCTCGGGACGCGCCGCTGTGATGTCGGTCGCCGCCGAAGCGAGCGCAAACACAGCGCCCATAACGGATGCACCGGTGATGAGCCCAAGATTGCGCGACAGGTTGAGCATTCCGGAAATGACGCCGCGCTGATCTTGGCGGATATCCGTCATGGCGGAGGTGTTATTGGCGGTCTGGAACAGCGCATAACTGGCGGTGATGGCTACGATGGGGGCTATGTAGCCGAAGATGCCGAACCTTGCCGGCATCATGGACAAAATGAAGGAACCGGTCGTAACTCCGATAAGCCCGACAATGGTCATGCGTTGTGAGCCAAAACTATCCACCAGGCGGCCAGAAGGCACTCCGCTCAGCGCGGCGGCAAGCGGGCCGACCGACATGACGAGTCCAACAAAAGTCGCGTCGAGTCCGAGTGTGCGCGAGAGATAAAACGGGCCAACCACCAGCGTCGCCATAATCACTGTCGAAACGAGCATGCTCATGGCGAGATTCGCGCTCAGCACTGGATTACCGAACATCTTCAATTGAATCAATGGTGATTCTGCTTTCGTCTCGGCGAACACAAAGAGGCCGGCTCCGAAGGCAGCCGCCAGCAGCAGAACCATGTTGAGAACACCGAAACTGCCGCGCCCCATCGTCATGGCGAGCGCATAAGCCACAAGCGCCAGAGCAAGCAGCAGTGTGCCTATGTGGTCGAAACCGGCTCGATCAGTCTTCGGCTCCCGGCGATCAACGGGCAAGTAGTGATGCGCGAGAAGAAAAGTCAGGATACCCAGCGGTACGTTGACAAGAAAAATTGCTTGCCAACCGAGTCCAGCAATCAGAACACCGCCAAGCGATGGCCCGAGCGCGGTGCCAATCGCGGACATCGTGCCGAGCAACCCCATGGCGCTGCCGGTTTTTGCCTTCGGAACCGTTTCGCCGACAAACGCCATGGTGAGCGCCATCATGATGGCCGCGCCAAGGCCCTGCGCCGCCCGAGCCGCAATCAACAGCCAGAGCGTGGGCGCGACGCCGCAAAGGACCGAGGCTGCCGTGAACAGGAAGATTCCGGCCAGTAGCAGTCGGCGACTGCCGGTGATGTCACCGAGCCGTCCGACGCTGACGATCAGGGTGGTGATGGCGAGGAGATAAGCGAGAACGACCCACTGGACTTCCTGGAAGGATGCAGTGAACACATCTGCCAACGTCGGCAAGGCCACATTGGCGATGCTGGCGCCAAGCGAGGACAACAACATGGATAAGGAAAGGCTGGCAATCGCCCAGCGAACCGAAGGTGTCAATTCCGCGCTTCCAGCAACTATCTCGTCTCGTTCTGCAATGCTTGGCTTCATCATGAATTCCTTTTTTGGCGACTCCCCAAATGGAGCGGTCAGAAAAGAACTCTATTCGCTTATATGACATGGCGGAAGACGCACCATTTGCACTTTATACATGCGTTGGACGCCATAGATCGAACAAGCTGTGCTAAGGTCGTTACATGTCGACACCCGATCTCAACCTGCTGGTCACCCTTGATGTGCTGCTCGTGGAAGGCAGCGTTGCTCGCGCCGCCCGACGGTTGCGGCTTAGCCCATCGGCGATGAGCCGGGCGCTGGCGCGATTGCGCGAGACGACGGGCGATCCATTGTTGGTCAGGGCCGGACGCGGTCTTGTCCCCACGCCCCGAGCAATTGAACTGCGTGAGCGAGTCAGTCAGCTTGTGCAGGATGCCGAAGCGGCTCTACGCCCAGCAGAAAAGCTCAACCTCAAACATCTGGTCCGAACATTCACGCTTCGGACCAGTGAAGGTTTTGTCGAAAACTTCGGGCCGGACCTTATAGCCCGCGTCGTCGAGGAAGCACCCGGAGTGCGGCTGCGCTTTGTGCAGAAACCCGACAAAGACAGCGCGCCACTCCGAGACGGGATCGTCGATCTGGAAACCGGCGTGGTAGAGAAGACGACGGCTCCGGAGCTGCGTGTGCAGGCGTTGTTCCGAGACCGTTTCATCGGGGTCGTGCGCATGGGGCATCCGCTGAGCCAGGGCGAGATCACACCTGCCCGCTATGCGGCTGGCAGGCACATCTGTGTCTCGCGACAGGATCTGGACAATGACCCGATTGATGAAGCCCTGAGGTCATTCGGGTTGGAACGGAAGATCCTCGTAATCCTCGGTGGTGGTTTTTCGACCGCGCTGGCCTTGGCTCGGGCCTCCGACCTGATCGCCAGTGTTCCCGAACGACATACCGGCATCCTTCGAGCCGGAATGCATAGTTTCCCCATTCCGGTCTCCACGCCGGAGTTCACGGTTTCATTGCACTGGCACCCACGGTTGGATGCCGATCCAGCACATCGCTGGCTGCGCGGGCACGTTCGGGATCTCTGCGCGGCGATCCGCTGAAGAGGTGATTCCGCGTGGGATGCGCTGAGGAAGAAGCGCATCCCACGCGCTACGAATTAACCAGCGCAGCAATGTGGGCCGATCTGGAGAATAAAATTGCGGGCATTAGCGCCGATCCGGCGGCGGAATGGATGAATATCGAGGCGTTGTTTGTTTAAGCGTTTAACGGCTATATCATGATTTGGCCGATTGGCCGAGCCTGATGGAGAGAATGCTATGAGCAGTACAGCGGCTGACGAAATTTGGGCCTTGTTACGCGAAGCGGCGGAAGCCCGCAAGGAAACCGAGCGGCTGCTGAAAGAGCAATCGCAAGAGGCCGAGCGGCGATCTCAGGAAGCTGAACAGCGATCTCAGGAAGCTGAACAGCGATTCCAAGAAACCGAACGGCGATTCCAGGAAACCGAGCGATTCCTAAAAGCACTTTCACAAGAGACGGATCGCAAAATCAAGGAAGTAACGACCAGCATTGGCCGTTTGGGAAACAAGCTGGGCGATTTCGTGGAAGAAATGGTGCGTCCGGCAGCAGTGCGCTTATTTCAGGAGCGCGGTATTACGGTGCATGAAGTGCATCAAAATGTCACTGCCCGCCGCGCAGAAGGCGCGATTGAAGTGGATTTGCTGGTGGTGAATGACGGCGATGCGGTGGCGATTGAATGCAAAAGCACCTTGGGCATTGATGATGTTAATGAGCATTTGGCGCGGCTGGGCAAATTGAAGCAACTGTTGCCGACTTACGCCAATAAGCGCGTGCTGGGCGCAGTGACCGGCATGGTGATCCCGGATAATGTTGCTCAATACGCTTATCGCAACGGCTTATACGTCATCGGCCAAACTGGCGACCATCTGCAAATCCGCAACGATCCCGGTTTCTGCCCACGGGTTTGGTGACAGCCGATCCAGGCGCTTTACGTTCACGCCACGCTGAAAACTCGCGCCGCTTGCTGATTTTGAAAAGCGCAGCCCCGGGGACACTTTTCAACATTGAACAAATCTTGACTCTCTTCGGAGCTTCGATGATTATTCTGAATAACATCCGCAAGCATTTAGGCGTTCTAAATGCGATTTCCTGTAACAGGTTTTGATTTATATCGTGTTGGTCGCTATGAGTGCGATTGACTAATTTTTGGCAAACATGATCGAAAAGGAGTTTCTAGTGGCAAGCTCAAAACCAATTACATGGCTAATTAGCGACATCTTGGATTGGTTCAAATCGAAGGAACTCATTGTCAATGAAAGCTTTCAACGACACTCTGTGTGGTCTCCGCAAGCAAAGACTCTGCTGATTGACTCCATCCTTTGCGAATTGCCGATACCAAAGATATTTATTCGCACGAAGATTGATGTCAAACGACAGAAGACGATAAAAAGAATTGTGGATGGTCAGCAACGAATAAGAAGTATAGTGGAGTTCGCTAATGATGAATTCGCGCTCAATAATAAATCTGATTATTTTGAAGGATTGAAATATTCCAATTTACCGGAGGATAAGCAGGAAGCGTTCCTTGGCTATACAATAACAGCCGAGCAATTATTGAATGCAACTGATGACGATGTAATTGATATTTTCGCGAGATTAAATTCGTATACTGTAGCTTTGAATGCCGCAGAAAAACGCCATGCAGCTTATCAGACTGAACTTAAGTTCTTCGTAAGACGGATGAGCGTTAAATACCGCTGGTTTATCGAAAAATACTTGGTTTTTACTATCAAGCAAAGATTCAGGATGGTTGATGATGAGTTTTTTGCCGAGTTGGTCAATCTCTCTATCAACGGAATTCAAGATGGTGGGGCCGCTAAAGTAAATCAGTTTTACAAAGATACATCGGATGACTTTTTTAATGAAGTTAAACAAAAAAAAGTTTGAATCTGTACTTGATGAAGTTATCCGTTTTCTAGATGGACATGTTGAAAGATTCCTGAAAGGTGGTCCTCTGGCTAAACACTATCAAATATACGCTCTTTGTGCGGCCTACCTGCATATTTTGAATAAGATTAAGCGCCTTCAAGACATGCCAAACGCAAATAACATTAGATCTGATCAGGATTTGACGAATCGACTTCTCAAACTCGAACAGGAAATCGACGGGGATGAAGAAACGGATTTTAAAAAGGCATCGAGTGCCTCAACTCAAAGAATCCGTACTCGCAAGGCCAGGGTTAAAGCGTTTATCGAAGCTCTGGGTGAATAAACAGTGAATCGTACGGCATTACGATTTGAAGCGGTATTGTGCCGTTTGGATGGTTTATTTCGTGAAGCATCAGCAACATCGGACGTCAGTAGAAAGGACTTTATACTATCGTATATCGTCATTAAGTTACATGATCAATGGAATTTCCGTACCCGTCAGATTATTCAACAAAGCTACGGAAAAAATCAAGCAAAATGATGGAAATTTTGCGCCGGAATTGGAGTGCGAAAAAGAAGATGCACATAGATTGGGAACCAGATTGGCATATTCCAAATAATGCGATTCGAGCGGGGAGGTTGCTTAACATACCGAACCTTCCTAGAGTCCAAGACGCACTGGGATCGGTAACCTACATTGATGATATTCGTTGGACGAGGAATGCCATTGTTCACAACATTCCAATAGCCTATGGAAAGTATCGAGATATGAGTTTGAGAAAATACTATATTCGGGACATTGCTCCAAGCTTATTGCCACTGGAAACAAATCCTGCTTCTGGTAATTCAGTTTATCAGGATTGGTGTGATGAACTTCGAAATGCGCTGCATAACACGAGATGATTTCCCGCTGGTCAAACCTGTTAATGACTAGCCCGCGTAAAATACGCTTCGCTTCTCAGCGCATCATAAAACGGAAAACTAAACCAAATGAAGCAGACTCCAAGACAAACTATCCCCGTGCTTACATTCCAGGCGCAATGTGGTTTTTCACGGTCAACGTCGGACAAGGCTTGCAACATGTCTTTGTAGTCTTCGTTCAGCATCGTGGCGTTTACTCAGAGACGCAATTTCACGGCTCAACGGCCAGACGAGGCTGATACGCTCGGCAGGTGTGCCCGGCACGAAGTCGTCATTCCTGCGGTCCGCCATCCGATATATGGCTGTGTGCGTTCTATGCATGATTTGACGATACCTCCTCTGCTGCGATACGCCCAAGACTTTCGCTTCGGGTTCAAAAACCGCTCGGGGTGAGCCTGTCGAACCCCGTATTTTTACCGATGAATGCCCTTCGACAGGCTCAGGGCGAACGGATGAAGCGAAAGCCTTGACGCTAATAAACAAGTTCCGATTCGCTATCAAACTCATCTCGGCCAGCTTCAAAAGCACCGCCGGTTTTATTCCGCCGGTTCATAGCCCAGATTCGGGGCCAGCCACTTTTCCGCTTCCGTCAGCGTCCAGCCCTTGCGCCGGGCGTAATCCGCAACCTGATCGCGATCCAGTCGCCCCACGCCGAAATACCGCGCTTCGGGATGGCTGAAATACCAGCCGCTCACCGCCGCCGTTGGCGTCATCGCAAAATTCTCGGTCAGATGAATCCCCGCGTTGCGATCCACCTCCAGCAATTGCCAGAGCAGCGCCTTTTCGGTGTGATCGGGACAGGCTGGATAGCCGGGCGCGGGCCGGATGCCGCGATAATTTCCGCAATGAAATCATC
>JAAUTD010000406.1 GCA_012031845.1 Synechococcaceae cyanobacterium SM1_2_3 | reverse complement strand
GGCCGAGGTGATCAAATATGGACTGATCCGGGATTTGCCGTTTTGCACTGGCTGGAGGCGAATCTGGATGCGTTGCTGGCGCGTGATCCGGCGGCGCTGACCGAAGCGATTGAGCGCTCCTGTCGCAACAAGGCCGAAATTGTGGTCGCTGATGAGCGGGAAAGCGGCGAGCGCGCCTTGCTCAATCTCGGCCACACCTTCGGCCACGCCATTGAAACCGGGGTCGGTTACGGCGAATGGCTGCACGGTGAAGCGGTGGCGGCGGGGATGGCGCTGGCGGCGGATCTATCAGCGCGGCTGGGCTGGTTGCGTCAGGAGCAGGTGGAGCGGGTGCGGGCGCTGCTGATTCGCGCCCGCCTGCCGCTGGATCCGCCACCCACTTTGACTCCCGATGATTTTCTGCGGCTGATGGCGGTGGACAAAAAGTTCAGGATGGGCGGTTGCGGCTGATTCTGCTGCGCGATTTGGGCTGCGGCGTGATCGTGGATGACGTGGATACCGAACAGGTGCGGGTAACCCTGGCGGCGCGGGTATCCTGCCCGTGAACAGCGCCACGGGCAGGATGTCGTTTATGACCCAGCATCGGCTTGATCAATACCGGCATCTTCAAGATCGGCATACGTGGTCGGATGGTGCGCGGGATCAATGTCCAATCCCAATAACAAGCCGATTTGCGACAGCGAGAAAATGCCGCGCACCGCCAATTTGCCGCTATTTGGATCGGTATCCACCACCATCGCGTGCTGACGGTTGACTTGGCGTAGGGTTGCGATGACATGACCGACTCGGGCGTCCGACACATCCGTCATCAGCAACACATCCAGCTTGGGCTTGAGGGTCATGATGTCGGCGACCAGCAGATCGGTCCAGACGCCGCCGGCCTTGGCCAGAATCCGCTTCGGTTTCTCGCCTTCAATGTCACGGCTGGTGATCAGCCCGACGATATGGCCGTCAGCGTCCCGCACCAGCAGCAGCCGCACCCCACGCTTGATCATGTTTTCCAGCGCCTTGTTCAGCGGCGTGGTCAGTTCGGTAGTGTAGGCGGTGACCTGGCTGAGATCGTCATGACCGACAGGGCGGGATCATCCAGGGTCACATGATCCGGCATTTGCTGGTGCGGTCGAAAATAGCTGGCTCCGCTTTCCAGACGATGAAACGGGAGGGGTTGGTAATCCTGACTCATGGGGGCAGCCTCCGAAAAAAGGTGCTTTTGCAAAGAGAGGGCGGTTACTGCTGATGCGGCTGGAAATTTTCAGCGCGACTGTTCAGGGTCGCCGCGCCGGGCGGGCGATAATGCCGTCGGTCCATTCCAGAATCGCCCGCACCCGCAGCGTGAGCAAAACCCAGGCTTCAGCGCGGTCTACCCAGCAGAACTCGCTGTGTTCCGGCCGTCCCAGTTCTGGATTGATCGGCAAACTGACTTCATGGCTCGGCGACTCGGCGATGTAGTAACGAGCCACCTTGCGGCCCTGATTATAAGGGTGGGTTTCCCGGTAGACATCGCCCCAGCGAAAGCGCAATCCGGTCAGCGTCGTTTCTTCTTCGACTTCGCGCACGGCGGCTTCCAGTGGCGACTCGCCCGTTTCGACCACGCCCTTGGGAAAATCCCAGTAATTGTAAGCCCGCAGCAGCAGATAATCGTAGTGATCGCGGTTCCAATGCACCACCACCACCCCGGCGGACAAAATCCGGGTGTTGTCCGGTTTGGGGCTGGTCATCGGCGCTTTAACACTCGGTTACAGCGTGATAGGGCGCACTGAGACGATGCACCGCTTCCACCAGCGCCGCGACGGCTTCTGGATCAACGCCAGGCTGGACGCCGTGGCCCAGATTGAAGACATGACCCGGTCCGTAACCAAAATCCGCCAGCACCTGCGCCGCCTGTTGCTGGATACGGTCGGGAGCGGCGTACAACGCGGCTGGATCGAGATTGCCCTGTAACGCAACCTGAGCGCCCACCCGCCGCCGGGCGTCCGTCAAATCAGCAGTCCAGTCCACGCCTAGCGCATCGCAGCCGGTGGCCGCCATGTCTTCCAACCAGGCCCCGCCGCCCTTGGTAAACAGGATTGTCGGCACTCGCCGACCGTCAGCTTCGCGGAGTAATCCGGCGACGATCTGGGCCATATAACGCAACGAAAATTCCCGATAGGCGCGTGGGCTGAGAATGCCGCCCCAGGTATCGAACACCATCACCGCTTGCGCACCCGCCCTGATTTGCGCGTTCAGATAGGCGGTGACCGCTGCCGCCGTCACCGCCAGCAGCCGATGCAGCGCCTCCGGCTGTTCATACAGCAGACCCTTGATCCGGGCGTAATCCTTGCTGGAACCGCCTTCGACCATGTAGGTCGCCAGCGTCCACGGGCTGCCCGCAAAGCCAATCAGCGGCACTCGTCCAGCCAGTTCGCGGCGAATCAGCCGCACCGCGTCCATGACATAGCGCAATTCAGTTTCAGGATCGGGCGCGGCCAGCCGGTCAATGTCCGCCGCCGAGCGCAATGGGCGGGCGAATTGCGGCCCTTCGCCTTCGCTGAACGACAGGCCCAGCCCCATCGCGTCGGGAATAGTCAGAATGTCAGAGAACAGGATCGCCGCGTCCAGCGGAAACCGTTCCAGCGGTTGCAAAGTGACTTCGCAGGCCAGTTCCGGGGTCTGGCACAACGCCATGAAATGACCGGCGCGGGCGCGAGCAGCGCGATATTCCGGCAGATAGCGGCCGGCCTGGCGCATCAGCCAGATCGGGGTGCGATCCACCGGTTGCCGCAGCAGGGCGCGTAACAAACGGTCATTCTGTAGTGGAGTCATTGCCAGCCTTTTGCTGCCCGCGCACGGGAATGGGGTGAAGGGCGGTTAAACCTGTAATAATCCATGATTCCTTCCGCCGCTTCCCGGCCTTCAAACACTGCCGTGACCACCAGATCAGAGCCGCGCACCATATCGCCGCCGGCAAAAACCTTGGGATGGCTGGTCTGAAACTTAAGCCGGTCGGTAGAAGACGCCTTGACCCGGCCAGCGGCGTCAATCGCGATGCCGAATTCAGCGAACCACGGCGCCGGATTGGGCCGGAACCCAAAAGCGATGATCACCCGGTCGGCAGGCAGGATTTCCTCGGAACCCGGCACGATTTCCGGGCTGCGGCGACCACGGGCGTCGGGTGCGCCCAACCGGGTGGCGCACACCTTGACGCCCGCCGCTTGCCCCTCGCCCA